>NZ_JAAGNB010001264.1:0-25385 GCF_010550475.1 Amycolatopsis sp. SID8362 | reverse complement strand
CGGCAGCGGCGACGGCCCGCCGGCCGAGCCGAACTCGCCGGTGCTGGCCGCGGCGTGCGCGATGCCCTCCGCGAACGGCGCCCGGTACTGCTCCGGCAGCTGCGCGGCCGCCTTCGTCGCTTCGTCCGCGATGGACGCGCTGATCCGCGCCTGCAGCAGCACGCCGATCGCCGCGCTGCCCAGCACGCCGCCGACCTGGCGGGCGGTGTTGAAGATGCCGGACGCCGTCCCGGCCAGCCGCGGCTCGACCGACCCCATCGTCATGTTGCTCATCGGCGAGAAGATGCAGCCGATGCCGAGCCCGCACACCAGCAGCGCGGGGATGAACGCCCATGCGCTGCTCGTCGGCGTCGCCTGCAGCGCGATGATCCCCAGCCCGGCGGCGAGCGCCGCGAGGCCGAACACCACCAGGTACTTGCCGTTGACCTTGTCCGACGCGCGCCCGACGAACGGCGCGACGATCCCGGACAGCAGCGACATCGGCGCCGTCAGCAGGCCGCCCATGGTCGGGGTCAGCCCGAGCACCGACTGGATGTAGATGACCAGCGGCAGGAACATGCCGGTCATCGCGAAGCCGACCGTGGTCGCGGTGAGCGTCCCCGCGGAGAAGTTCCGGTTCGAGAACACCTGCAGCGGCAGCAGCGGCTCGCGCTTGTTGTACCGCTGCCACACCAGGAACGCGGCCAGCAGCACCACGCCGGCGCCGATGATCTCGAAGACGGTGACGCCGCCGAAGACCGTGCCCCAGTCGTACTGCTGGCCGTTCTGGACGCCGAACACGATGCAGAGCAGTGCCGCGCTGGACAGGAAGATCCCCAGCAGGTCGAACGAGTGCGAGTGCTTCGGCTGCCAGTCCGGGACCAGCAGCAGGGTGAGCACGATGGCGATCACGCCGATCGGCACGTTGACGAAGAAGATCCACTCCCAGCCGAGGTGGTCCACCAGCACGCCACCGAGCAGCGGGCCCGCGATCGTCGCCAGCCCGGCGACGCCGCCCCACATGCCCATCGCCGGGCCGCGCTTGGCCGGCGGGAACAGGTGCGTGATGAACGCCAGCGTCTGCGGCGTCATCAGCGCGGCGCCCAGCCCCTGCACGGCGCGCGCGGCGATCAGCATTTCGGCGTTGCCGGAGAGCCCGCACCACAGCGACGCGCCGGTGAACACGGCCAGCCCGGCGAGGAACACCCGCTTCGGGCCGAAGCGGTCGCCGAGCCGGCTGGTGAACAGCATCGGCACCGCGTAGGTGAGCAGGTAGACGCTGATCACCCAGACGATCGAGTTCAGCCCGGCGTTGAGCTTGTTCAGCATGGTCGGGATCGCGATCGACACGATCGTCGTGTCGAGCAGGATCATGAAGAAGCCGAGGCACAGCGCGCCGAGCGCGGCCCACGGGTTAGCTTGTCTGGCGTTCATCGTCGTCTTCCCTGGTGATGAGCGTGAGCTGGGGTTGTTCGCAGTCCTGGAACGGGATCCGCCCGGACTCGAGGTCGTCGATGAGCCGCTCGGTCCACTCGAGCTCGAACTTCCGGTGGTCGCACTGGTAGCGCCAGTCGAGCCAGTAGATCTCCGGCGTCCCGTCCGCGGCGAGGTGGTCGAGCACGGCCTGGTCCGCGGCGACGCCGGCCCGCAGCCGCGTGACGCGGTGGTCGAGTTCGAGCAGCGAGGCTTCCCGGCCCAGTTCGTCGATGACGGCGAGCCCGGAGAGGTAGGCCGGGTACTCCTTCGTGACGTCCCCCAGGAGTTCGCGGCCGCGCTGGTTGAATTCGTCGAGGCCCGCCTGCGTCATGCCGTAGACGGTCCGTTCGGGCCGCCTGCCGTCACGCTGCGTGTCGACGACCTCGATGAAGCCGTTGCGCTGCAGGCGTTCCACAGTGTGGTAGAGCGAGCCCGCCTTCACGTTGACCCGCGTGTCGACGAACCGCTCACGCATGAGCTGAGCCATCTCGTACGGGTGCATCGGCTTCTCGTGCAGCAGCTCGAGCACGGCGATGCCGAGCGGCGTCAGCTTGGCCGAGGCCATGGCGCGATCCCTCCAGGTCGGTTATTCCACGTGGACTATACGGGGTGGGGTAGGGACCGGTCCACGGCTATTCCCGTGACCGTCCGTGCACAGCGTGAAGGCCTCAATGATGTCGTCACGGGGGCCTTCGCGGCGTCTCTGGGAACGGCCATGGGAACCATCCCGTACTATAGTTGAGGTAGATGTACTAAAGTACGGGTGGGTGCGATGGAACTGAATCGGCCGCTGGCCACGGTGACTCCGACCCTGGACGGTGACGTGCTCGCCGTGCTGGCCGGCTTCGATGGGGTGTACACGACCGGTCAGCTGCACCGGGTGCTGGGCAGACATTCGGAAGAGGGCATCCGGAAAGTCCTGCAGCGGCTGGTGCGCCAGGGTGTCGTGCACGCCGACCGGGTGGGCAACGCTTTCGCCTACCGGTTCAATCGGGACCACCTCGCCGCGGAGCACATCACGGCCTTGGCGGGGCTGCGGGGGAAGCTTCTCGAACGGATCGAGGCCGCTTTGGCGGCCTGGAAACCGCGGCCGCGGTACGCGGCGGTGTTCGGCTCGGCCGCACGCGGTTCCATGACTGCCGAGAGCGACATCGACCTCCTCCTCGTTCGGCCGGACGACGCCGACGAAGATCGTTGGGGCCTTCAGGTCGACGGCCTGGCTGCCGATGTTTCCCGGTGGACGGGCAACGACGCCCGGATCCTCGAATTCACCGTGGCCGAGGTCGCGGCCCGCGGCCGCGACGAACCGGTGTTGAGCGACGTGGTGCGCGACGGCCTCACCGTGGCCGGCCGGCACGCCTGGCTGGCCGGGCAGATCCGGAAGAGAACGTAGCCCGGAGGTCCAGTGCGGCCGCTTGGCGAAGGCGGAACAATTCTGGGAAGTGGCCGGAATGGTGCGCGACCTCGCAGATGAGCAGGGCTCCAGTGAGATCGGGGCAAGTACGTGACTCTCTGCGTGCGCGCGGGGATCGCCGCCGACGCGCTCTGCTGCGCGACTACAGCCACAGGTCTGCCACGGCCGAGGACTTCAAGCGGGCCGGTCGGAGTGCCGAAGCGTTGGTGATGCGAGCGCGACGCCACTAGTTCGTGCTAAGAACTATCTATAGTAAGTTCGTACCATGAACTACCACTGGGAGGAATCATGACGCACTTCGGCATCGGCGTCTCCACCGCGGTCGCCGCCATCCCGGCCACCCTCGACCTCGCCGTCCAGGTCGATCGCGCCGGCCTCGACCTGCTCACCGTCTCCGATCACCCCTACCACGCCGACCGGCTCGACGCGTACGCCGAAATCGGCGTCCTGCTCGGGCGGACCGAACGGATCTCCGGCCTGGTCAGCGTCACCAACCTGCCGACGCGCCCGGCGCCGATGCTCGCCCGCACCATCACCAGCCTGTCCGCGCTCACCGGCGGGCGGATCGTGCTCGGGATGGGCGTCGGCGGGCTCTGGGACGACATCGCACGCCTCGGGTTCACCAAGCTGACCCCAGGCCAGGCCGTCCGCGCCTTCGAAGAGGGCATCCGGCTCGTCAAGCTGCTCGGCGGTGGCGGCGACCCCGTCACCTTCGACGGCGAGTTCCACCAGGTCACCGACCTGGTGCCGGCAGACGAAGCCATGCCGCCGGTGTGGACCGGGTCCGTCGGGCCGAAGTCGCTCGCCGTCACCGGGCGGGTGGCCGACGGGTGGATGCCCGGGCACGCCGCCGACTGGCTCAGTGAGCGCTTTCGCACCTCGCGGCCGGTGATCGACAAGGCCGCCGTCGACGCCGGGCGCGATCCCGCCGACATCGTCACCGTCTACAACTTCCCGGGCCGCATCACTGAAGCGCCGTTGGCGAAGACCCGCGCTGACGACGGACGCTGGATCGGTGGCTCGTCGGCGCAGTGGGTCGAGGAGCTGACCGGTGCGGTGCTGGAACACAACGCCGCCGGGTTCGTCCTGTTCGGTCCCGGTGGGAGCACGCCAGACGCGGAGTCCGCCGCGCGGTGGGCCGGGGAGATCGTGCCCGCCGTCCGGGAAGCCGTCGCGAAGTAGGCTGGTGCGATGGGGAAACGCGGGGAGGACCTCGGTGTGGTGGCCGGGCTCGTGCGGGCGTCGTTCCTGGTGAACGCCGTCTACACCGAGTCGGCCCGCGAATACGGGCTGACCGTGCAGCAGGGGCAGCTGCTGTGCGTGCTGATGGCGCAGCCGTACGGCATGGGCGAGCTCGGCGCGACGCTCGGCCTCGAGAAGTCCAGCTTGACCGGGCTGGTCGACCGCGCGGTCCGGCGCGAGCTCGTCCGCCGCGAGCCCGACCCCGACGACCGCCGCGCGGTGCACGTCGTGCTGACGGCGGAAGGGCGTGACCTGGCGGAGGAGTTCTACGCGGCGACGTGCCGGCGCGTGGACGAGCTGGCGGCCGGACTGCCCACATCGGACCGTGACCGGCTCGCGGCGCTGCTGGGCCGGGTGGTGCGGGACAACGAGGTACCGACTGTTTTCCTCGACGTCATCTGATCCCGACTTTCGTCGGGCCGTCGCCGGGTGACAGTGGGAGCGCCAGGTTCCCTGCCGTCGAGGAGCACCATGAAGCGCCTCATCCCGTTCGCCGTCGTTGCCCTTTTCGCCGGAATGCTCGCCACTCCGGCGCACGCCGCCACCGTGCACCGCGTTCTGTTCGACAACACCAAAGCCGAGACCGCCGGCAACGCCGACTGGATCGTCGGCACGTCCCAGCCCGATCCGACGGCGCAGAACTCCGCGCCGCAGAAGGAAACCGACTGGACCGGTGCGCTCTCGGCGTGGGGTGTCGCGCTGCAGAAGACCGGGCAGTACAGCGTCAAGACGCTGCCGCCGGGCAACACCATCACCTACGGCACCGGCGGGGCGCTCGACCTCCAGAACTTCGACGAATTCGTGCTGCCCGAACCGAACGTGGTGCTGAGCGCGTCCGAAAAATCCGCCGTCATGCGGTTCGTCCAGAACGGCGGCGGGCTGTTCCTCATCTCCGACCACACCGGCAGCGACCGCAACAACGACGGCTGGGACTCCCCGGAAATCATCAACGACCTGATGACGAACAACGGCGTCGACAACACCGACCCGTTCGGCTTTTCGGTCGACCTGAAGAACATCTCCAGCGACCACCCGGTGGCCATCAGCGACTCGACGAACCCCGTGCTGAACGGCGCTTTCGGCACGGTCAAGCACAGCCTGATCGCCAACGGCACGACGTTCACGCTCAAACCGGCCGACAACGCGTCGGTGAAGGGGCTCGCGTACCTGAGCACGTCGTCGCCGGGGAACTCCAACGCCTTCTTCGTGACGAGCACCTTCGGCTCCGGCCGCGTCGCGATCTGGGGTGACAGCTCGACGATCGACGACGGCACCGGCCAGTCCGGCAACACGCTCTACAACGGCTGGACGGACTCGACGGCCGACAACGCGGCGCTCGGCCTGAACGCCACCGCGTGGCTGGCCGGCAGCGGCACGACCACGCCGCCGCCGAGCGGGTGCACCGCCGGGCAGCTGCTCGCCAACCCGGGCTTCGAGTCGGGCGCGACCGCGTGGACGGCGTCGTCGGGTGTGATCGGCCAGCACGGCACCGACGAACCGGCCCACGCCGGGACGTGGAGCGCCTGGCTCGACGGCTACGGCGCGGCGCACACGGACACCGTGTCCCAGACCGTGACGCTGCCGAGCGGGTGTTCGGCGTACACGTTCTCGTTCTGGCTGCACGTCGACACGGCGGAGACGGGCACGACCGCGTACGACAAGCTGACCGTGAAGGCGGGCAGCACGACGTTGGCGACGTACAGCAACCTCAACGCGGCCAGCGGGTATCAGCAGCGGAGCTTCTCGTTGTCCGCGTACGCCGGTCAGTCCGTGACGCTCAGCTTCAGTGGCGTAGAGGGCTCACAGCTGCAGACGTCCTTCGTCGTCGACGACGCCGCCGTCAACGTGAGCTAGCTGGGGAAGCCCGAAGCGCGCCAAGCACCTTCGCCGGGGTGGAGCGGTCTACGCAGCGAAGCAGCGTGATCGCCCCACCACGACGTACGCGGCTTCGGCTTCTCCGGCGCCTTAGCGGCCGACGCCGCGGCGACGACCGCCGTCAGCGCCGCCAGCTCGGCGTCGCTCGGGTTCCCGCGGACCACCCGCAGCAGGGGTCGCTTCTCCTCGCTCACAGCGGGATGTTCCCGTGCTTCTTGGGCGGCAGCGACTCGCGCTTGTTCCGCAGCAGCGACAGCGCCCGCGCGACGTGCCCGCGGGTGTGCGCCGGCACGATCACGGAGTCGACGTAACCGCGCTCGGCCGCCGCGTACGGGTTGAGCAGCGTGTCCTCGTACTCCTGGATCAGCTCGGCGCGCAGGGCGTCGACGTCCTGTCCTTCGGAAGCCGCCTTCGCGAGGGTCTTGCGGTGGACGATGTTCGCCGCGCCCTGGGCGCCCATGACGGCGACCTGCGCGGTCGGCCACGCCAGGTTGATGTCGGCGCCGAGGTGCTTGGAGCCCATGACGTCGTACGCGCCGCCGTACGCCTTGCGCGTGATGATCGTGACCAGCGGGACCGTCGCCTCCGCGTAGGCGTAGATCAGCTTCGCGCCGCGGCGGATGATGCCGTTCCACTCCTGGTCGGTGCCCGGGAGGAAGCCCGGGACGTCGACGAAGGTGAGCACCGGGATGTTGAACGCGTCGCAGGTGCGCACGAACCGCGCGGCCTTCTCGGACGCGTCGATGTCGAGGCAGCCGGCGAACTGCGTCGGCTGGTTGGCGACGACGCCGACGCTCTGGCCGTCGACGCGGCCGAAGCCGACGATGATGTTCGGCGCGAACAGCTCGTGGACCTCGAGGAAGTCCCCGTCGTCGACGACGCGGGTGATCACCTCGTGCATGTCGTACGGCGTGTTCGGCGAGTCCGGGATGATCGTGTCGAGCTCGCGGTCGGCGTCGGTGACGTCGTCGAAGAACCCGGCCGGGGCGTCCGACGGCTCGAACACCGGCGCGTCGGAGAGGTTGTTCTGCGGCAGGTAGGAGAGCAGTTCCTTGACGTAGGCGATGGCGTCCTCGTCGTCGGAACCGAGGTAGTGCGCGACGCCGGACTTCGTGTTGTGGGTGCGGCCGCCGCCGAGCTCCTCGAAGGTGACGTCCTCGCCGGTGACCGTCTTGACGACGTCCGGGCCGGTGATGAACATCTGCGACGTCTCGTCGACCATCACGACGAAGTCGGTCAGCGCGGGGGAGTAGACGTGCCCGCCCGCGTTGGCGCCCATGATCAGCGAGATCTGCGGGATGACGCCGGACGCCTTGACGTTGCGGTTGAAGATCTCGCCGTAGAGGCCGAGCGAGACGACGCCTTCCTGGATGCGCGCGCCGCCGCCCTCGTTGATGCCGATGATCGGGCGGCCGGTCTTGATGGCCAGGTCCATGACCTTGACGATCTTCTCGCCGTAGACCTCGCCGAGGCTGCCGCCGAAGACGGTCACGTCCTGGCTGAACACGCAGACCGGGCGGCCGTCGACGGTGCCGTACCCGGTGACGACGCCGTCGCCGTAGGGCCGGTTCTTCTCCTGGCCGAAGTTGGTCGAGCGGTGCCGGGCCAGCTCGTCGAGCTCCACGAACGAGTTCTCGTCGAGCAGCAGCTCGATCCGTTCCCGCGCGGTTTTCTTGCCCTTGGCGTGCTGTTTCTCCACCGCGCGGGCCGAGCCCGCGTGCACCGCCTCGTCGTACCGGCGGTACAGATCGGCCAGCTTGCCGGCCGTGGTGTGGATGTCCGGTTCATCCTCGGGCGGCGTCCCGAGCGGCTCCGTCGCACTGCTCATGCCACGGGAGCTTAGCTACTTGCCGGTCACTTCGCGTGTGGCGTAGGCAACGTCCATGGACATCCGGACCCTCGCCGCCGCGGACCTGCCCGCGTGCTCCGACCTGGCCGAATCCCGCTCGTGGCCGCGCGAGCCGCCGAAGTGGGCCCTGCTGCACCAGGTCGGGCGCGTGTTCGGCGTGCCGGCTCCGGACGGCGCCGGCCTGGCCGCCACCGCGGTGCTGGTGGCGTTCGGTCCGGTGGCGTCGATCTCGATGGTGCTGGTCGCACCCCGCTACGAGCGGCGGGGGCTGGGCCGCGCGATCACGGCCCACGCGGTCGCGGCGGCGGGCGACGCGGTGGTGTGGCTCCACGCGTCGAAGCTCGGCCGCCCGCTGTACGAGTCGATGGGCTTCGTCGCCGACGGCGGCTGCCAAGGCCACGTCGGTCGATTTGTCGACGACCGTGGACCGGGTGCGGTGCCGGGGAGCTTGTCCGACGTCCTCCCGCTGGACCGCGCGGCCCACGGCGTGGATCGGACGGCGCTGCTGGAGCGGCTGGGGACCCCGTTCGTGGTCGACGGCGGCTTCGCGTTCGGCACGGACATCGGGCACGTGACGGTGATCGGCCCGGTGGTGGCGGAGACTGCGGAACAGGCGAAGGCCCTGATCCGCGGGGTGGCGCGGGCGGCGCCGGGGGAGGTCCGGGTGGACCTGGACTTCCGGTTCCCGGCGCTGACGGCGTGGGTGCGCGAGCGCGGGCTGGCCCCGGGCGCACTGGCCCCGCGGCTGGTCCTCGGTGGGCGGCCGCTCCCCGGCGACGCGGGGAAGCGGTTCGCCCCGTTCACGCGGGCCGTGGGTTAGACGGCGGGTTCGGGCGTTCCCGTGATCGCCTGATTTTCCGCGCCCGTGATGCCGAATTCGA
This sequence comes from Amycolatopsis sp. SID8362, assembly GCF_010550475.1. Taxonomy (NCBI): domain Bacteria; kingdom Bacillati; phylum Actinomycetota; class Actinomycetes; order Pseudonocardiales; family Pseudonocardiaceae; genus Amycolatopsis; species Amycolatopsis sp. SID8362. Next base: position 16,669 of record NZ_JAAGNB010001264.1, on the reverse strand, counting down.
TCGTTTTCGTGATCCAGTAGGCGCTGAACACCCAGAGCCCGGCGGCTTCCACCCAGAAGAGGTTGACCCAGCCCGCCCAGTCGAAAAGGCCGACCACGGCGGGGAGCAGGATCATCAGCCAGCCGATCGTCCGGTACGTGATGCGGAAGATCTTCTGTTTGTCTTCCGGGAGCAAGCACACGGTCTTTTTCGCGCAGAGAATCGCGGTCAGGCCGATGCAGACGAAGGTGATGATCGCGAAGACCGCGTGGCCGGGCGGGAAGGTGAACTCGGCGGGCGGGCGGCCTTCGGGTACCGCGCACGGCAACATGGCGACCAGGATGGCGCTGACCCCCGCGATGTTGAGCAGCCAGTTCTCGAGCGGGGTGAAGATCTTGTACAGGACCATGAACGTCCCGGTGGTGACCAGTGCGCCGACGAACACGTCCCGCAGCGGGGTGTGGTAGTAGCCGCTGATCGAGTCCGGTTGCGGGCCGGCGTCGGTCAGCGGGCCGACGAAGAGCAGGAAGAAGGGGAGCAGGAACGCGATTCCCGCCATTCCCCAGCGCAGGGCGTAGTAGGTCTTGGCGATGTAGGTCCGCAGGGTTTCGCTGTTCGGTGGATTGTTCATGACGGCACCTCGGAAATCTCGTGTGCCGGTGAGTCGGCCGCGGCGCGCTCGCGGTTACGGCGGTTGCGCTGCTGACAGCTGAAATGTTACTGCGCCGACGGCCGGATCAATCCCGATTCGTAAGCCGCGATCACCAGCTGCGCCCGGTCCCGCGCCGCCAGTTTGTGCAGCAGCCGGCCGATGTGGGTCTTCACCGTCGCGATCCCCAGGTGCAGGCGGGCCGCGATTTCGTCGTTCGACAGCCCCCGCGCGATCAGCGTCAGCACCTCCTGCTCCCGCGCCGTCACGCCGGCCAGGCGCGTCACCGGGCCCGTCGGGAGCCGGGCGAACTCCGCGACCAGGCGGCGCGTCACCGAGGGGGCCAGCAGCGCGTCCCCGGACGCCACCACCTCGATCGCCGCCAGGAGGTCCGCCGGGCGGGTGTCCTTGAGCAGGAAGCCGCTCGCGCCCGCGCGCAGGGCCGCGTAGACGTACTCGTCCAGGTCGAACGTCGTCAGCATCAGGACCCGGACGGCGGTCTCCGCGCAGATCCGGCGTGTCGCTTCGATCCCGTCCATCGACGGCATCCGGACGTCCATGAGCACGACGTCCGGCTGTTCGCGCCGGGTCAGGGCGACCGCTTCGACGCCGTCGGACGCCTCGCCGACGACCTCCAAGCCCGGCGCGCTGTCGACCAGCACCCGGAAGCTGCCGCGCAGGAGCGCCTGGTCGTCGGCGATCAGGACGCGGGTCATCGGGGCACCGCCGTTTCGTAAGGCAGCCGCGCGAAAACGCGGAAACCGTGGTCGGCCGGGCCCGCGGAGAACTCGCCGCCGTAGACGGCCACGCGCTCGCGCATCCCGATCAGGCCGTGGCCCGGGGTCGCGACGCCGCCGCGGCCGTCGTCGCGGACTTCGATGCCCACTTCGCCGTCGCCGCCCGTGACGCGGATCCGGCACGTCGTCGCGGCCGCGTGCTTGACCACGTTCGTCAGCGCCTCCTGCACGATCCGGTACACCGACTGGCCGGCGCCGCCCGGCAGTTCGTCGAGGCCCTCGACCGCGAGGTCGACCGACAGGCCGGTCAGCTGCGCGCGGTCGGCGAGCGCGCGCAGGTCGGCGAGTGTCGGCGCGGGCGCCAGCGCCGGGACGCCGGTGCCGTCGCGCAGCACGCCCAGGACGCGGCGCAGTTCGGCCAGCGTCTCGCGGCTCGTGTCTTCGATGACCCGCAACGCTTCCCGCGCCTGGTCAGGTTGTTCGAGGGCGACGTGGTTGCCGACCGCGGCCTTCACCGCGATCAGGCTCATGCTGTGCGCGACGACGTCGTGCATCTCCCGCGCGATCCGCAGCCGTTCCGCGGAAACCGCTTCCCGCGCGTGGTTTTCCCGCTCGATCGAGGCGTACTCGCGGCGGCCGTGGACGGCGATGCCGAGCGCGAACCCGACGATCAGCGCCGACGCGCCGAAGTTCACCGTCGTCGCGGTGCTCGGGTTCGGCACCGCGACGCCGAGCAGGCCGATCCCGAGCAGCCCGGCCGCGAACCCAATCCGGGAGGCGCGGCTGCCGCGGTCCACGACGAACGTGTACAGCGCGCACCCGGCGGCCACCACGGCGATCGCCAGCACCGGCCCGCCGATCGGGATCGCCGCCGCGGTCAGCACCAGGGAAAGGACGTAGGCCGGCCGCGGCCACCAGCGCCGCAGCAGGATCGGGGTCACGCTCGCCAGCAGGATCGTCCAGCCGAGCCAGGGCGGCAGCCACGGCGGCAGCGCCCACGCGCCGGCGGCGAGGTTGCCGCCGGCGCCGATCGCCAGCACGAGGACCGCCAGCACGTCGAGAACCACGCGGATGCGCATGAACCGAACGTAATGCGGACCCCGCCCGGTGCGCGTCAACCCTGGGTCGGACGCTCCGCGTAGTGCTTCCGCACGGCCTCGACGCGGTCCGGCGGCCAGTCCGGCAGCGTGACGTCGTGCGTGGCGGCGAAGAGCTTGTCGAGCTGCTCGTGCCGCCGGGCCAGCTGGGCGGCGACGTCGGGTCCGGCTGCCTCGGTGAACTCGACGCGGGTGCCGTCGAGGGGATCCTGGGTGACGTGCCAGCCGGGTTCGTCCGGCAGCAGCGCCCGGACCTCGTCGACCGGTTTCCAGACCAGGTCGCGGCGGAAGCGGATGGTCCCGTCGGCCAGGACCTCGCCGTCGCCGAGGCCGAATTCGTCCACATAGGACGCCATGCGGGCGTGCCAGTTCGACGGCTGCTCGGCTTCGCCGCCGGACAGCCGCGCGTCGAGCGCGTCCAGGCAGACGTCCCAGCCGGCGGCGGTGCGGCCCGCGGCCAGCTTCGCGATCGCCGGCTCGCCGCGGCCGAAGGTGTGCGTGAACTCGAGGAGGCTGCCGTCGCCGTCCTCGGTGATCAGCCAGCGCAGGGTGTCGTCGTTCCAGACGAAGGTGAACTCGCGCGGCGGGTCGGCGGTGACGACCCGGCCGGTCGTCGAGGTGTCCTCGCCGGGAAAGGTGAACCGGATCGCGCCGCCGTCCCGCAGCTCGACGTCGACCTTCGCCGGGAACCAGTGCTCGAGTTCGGCCGGGTCGGTGATGGCCCGCCAGACGTGCTCGGGCGCGTGCTTCAGCCGGCGTTCCAGCCGGAGGGCGGGGCGGTCCTCGTCGGTCAGCAGTTTCGCGGGCATGCCCGTATATAACCACAGAGGCATATAAGGGTCAAGCGCCGCGGACGGCGGCGACCGCGGCGGCGAGCTCCGGGTCGCTCGCGGCCTTGTCGAGTGCCGTCCGCAGCACGGCGCAGTACGTCGGTTCGGTTTCGGCGTAGCGCTTGCGGCCGGTGTCGGTGATCACCGAGTAGACGCCGCGGCGGTCGTCCTCGCACAGGTCGCGGATGGTCAGGCCGGCGTCCTCGAGGCGGGCGCACATCCGGCTGACCGAGCTCTGGTTGAGCCCGATCGCGTCGGCGAGCTCCTGCATCCGCAGGCCGCCGCGCGGCCCGGCGACCAGCTTGCCGAGCGCGCGGTACTCGGACAGGCCGAGCCCGTGGCGCCGCTGCAGGGCCTTGGCGAGGTCCTGCTCGATCCGGGCGTGCAGCACGAGGACCCGCCCCCACGCCTGTTCGTCGACAGTCATTTTCCGGCCTCCTCTTGACGCCAGGATAGTCCATGGGCAGTCTTTATATGTACATGCAAATAACTGGAGGGGTTCGGACATGAGTGACCGCAGCTTCCTGTTCCTGGTGGGCGCCGCGCGGGCCGGGGGCAACACCGAGATGCTGGCCCGGCGGGCGGCGAAGGCGCTGCCCCCGGACGTCGAGCAGCGCTGGATCCGGCTGCCGGAGGTGCCGCTGCCGCCGTTCGAGGACCGCCGCCACGGCGCCGGCTCGCACCCCGAGCCGGGGGAGAACGAGCAGCTGCTGATGGACGCGACCTTCGCCGCGACCGACATCGTGGTCGTGTCGCCGGTGTACTGGTACTCGGTCGCGGCGAGCGTGAAGCTCTACCTCGACTACTGGTCCGGGTGGATGCGCCTGCCGGTGGAGTTCAAGCCGCGGATGCGCGGGAAGTCGTTGTGGGGCGTCAGTGTGCTGAGCGAATCCGCGCGGGAGGCCCAGCCGCTGATCGGCACGCTGGAACTCTGCGCGGAGTACCTGGGCATGAACTGGGGCGGGGTGCTGCTCGGCAACGGCAGCCGCCCCGGCGACGTGCTGCTGGACGAGGACGCGATGGCGGCCGCGCCGTCGTTCTTCGCCGGCGCGGACCTGGTCACCGCCTAGTCCAGGACGGCCTTCGCGATCAGGCGAAGGCCCTCGACGAGGTCGGCGCCCGACGGCGCGTGGCCCGGGTCGATCAGCCACTGGAGCATCACGCCCGAGAGCAGGGCCTGGTGCACCGTGCCGGCGGCCCGGGCCTCGGCGCTGCCGTCGTCGAGGCCCTGGAAGAGGTTCGCCAGGCCGTCGCGGGCCTGCTCGAGGGCGTTCGCCAGCTGCGCGCGGACGTCGTCGTCGAGGTCCGGCTGCGAGTACGCCTCGAATGTCATCGCCCACATCCGGCGGTGCTCGGGGAACGACTCGATGACGCGCTGCCAGATCAGCTCGAACCGCTCGGCCGGCGACGTGCCCGCGGGCGTGTCCACCCGCAGTGTCCCGGCCAGGGTCTCGCCCCATTCTTCGTTCGCCTCGATCAGGGCCGCGTTGAGCAGCGCTTCGCGTGAGCCGAAGTGGTACCCGATCGCGGCCATGCTCACGTTCGCCGCCGAGGCCAGGTCCCGGACGGTCGTGCGGGCGTAGCCCTTCTCGTTCAGGCAATCCTTCGCGCCGGTCAGGAGCGCTTCCCGGTTTCCCATGCCCGCAGTCTAGCACGAACGCCTTAGGCGAACGTCTTGCGCGATCGCCCAAATCCGGGTTACCGTTCTCGGCATGACGAACCGACGAGTCCTCATCTCCGGCGCGAGCGTCGCCGGCCCCGCCCTCGCCTTCTGGCTCCACCGCTACGGCTTCACGCCGACGGTCGTCGAACGCGCACCCGAGCTGCGCGACGGCGGCTACGCGGTCGACTTCCGCGGTGCTTCGCTGCAGGTCCTCGAGCGCATGGGCCTGCTCGGCGCGGTCGAAGCGGCCGCGACGCGGATGGGTGACGTGACCTATGTGGACGGTGACGACCGGCCGCTGGTCGTCACGCCCTCGACGTACCAGAGCGGCGAGCTGGAGATCCTGCGCGGCGACCTCTCGCGCATCCTGTACGACGCCACGAAGGACGACGTCGAGTACGTCTTCGGCGACTCGATCACCGGCGTCACCGAGCACGGCGACGGCGTCACGGTGACCTTCGCGCACGGCGAACCCCGCGAGTTCGACCTGGTCATCGGTGCCGACGGGCTGCATTCGAACGTGCGCTCGCTGGTCTTCGGCGACGAGCGGGAGTTCCGTCACGACCTCGGCTACTACGTCTCGATCTGCACCGTGCCCAACCACCTCGGGCTCGACCACACCGGCCGGTTCTACAACGAGCCCAACCGCACGATCGGCGTCTACAGCGCGCGGGACAACAGCGAAGCCAAGGTCATGTTCTGGTTCGGCGCCGACCGGCTCGACCACGACCACCGCGACGTCGAGCGGCAGCGCCGGATCGTCGAGGAGCGCTTCGACGGCGTCGGCTGGGAGGCGCCCGCGCTGCTCGACGCCATGCGCGCGGCGCCGGACTTCTACTTCGACTCGGCGAGCCAGATCAAGCTCGGCTCGTACGCGCGCGGCCGCGTCGCGCTGGTCGGCGACGCCGCCTACTGCGCCGCGCCGCTTTCGGGGATGGGCACGAGCCTGGCGGTCGTCGGCGCGTACGTGCTGGCGGGCGAGCTGGCTTCGGCGTCGCACGAAACGGCGTTCGCCGCGTACGAACGCGAGATGCGGCCCTTCGTCGACGCGTGCCAGAAACTGGCCGAGGGCAACGGGAAGTGGTTCGTGCCGCCGACGCGCGCGTGGCTGAAGTTCCGCAACCTGAACTACAAGCTGCTGCCCTACCTGCCGTGGCGGAAGCTGATCGAGGAGCTGCCGCTCAAGGCGGGCAACGCGATCACGCTGAAGCCGTATGCGGGGGCGCGGGTGTGACGCCGCGGCGCTTCGCGATGCCTGCCATGTTCTCGTCGCCCCAGTCGCCCAGCGGCAGCAACGCGGTGTTCAGCCGCTGACCCAGCTCGGTCAGCGAGTACTCGACCTTCGGCGGGACCTCGTGGAACACCTCGCGGTGCACGACCTCGTCCGCCTCCAGCTCCCGCAGTGCCTGGATGAGCATCTTCTCGCTGATCCCGGCCACCTTCCGCTTCAGCTCGCCGAACCGCAGCGGCTCGGCGTGCAGCGCCCAGAGGATCAGGGCCTTCCAGCGCCCGCCGATCACGTCGACGGCCGCGTCCAGTCCGCAGCGGTACGTCCGAGGCTGCATGCGCCCATCCTTACTTTTTGGTGGGTACCTGACTTATTAGTCGGTACTTGTCCAGTGTAAAGCGCTACCCGCAGCATGGAACCCATGGGAGAAAGCAAGAAACAGGTGAGCGTGCTCGGCCTGGGGCGGATGGGGGCCGCCCTCGCCGGCGCGCTCTTGGGGGCGGGACACGACGTCGCGGTGTGGAACCGGTCGCCGCTCAAGGCGGGCCCGCTGCTCGACCGCGGCGCCCGGCTCGCGGCCACGCCGGCGGAGGCGGGCGCGGCGGACGTGGTCATCAGCTGCCTGTCCACCTACGACAGTCAGCAGCCGGTGCTGGACGCGGCTTCGCTGCGGGGCCGGACGCTCGTGAACCTCACGTCCGGGACGCCGGAGCAGGCCCGCGGCGTCGCGAAGTGGGCGGCCTCGGAAGGCATCGACTACGTGGACGGCGTCATCATGGCGGTGCCGCAGGGCATCGGGACGCCGGGCGCGCGGATCCTCTACAGCGGTTCGGAAACGGCGTTCGCGGCGCGGCGGGACGTCCTGGAAGTGCTCGGTGAGCCGGTGTTCCTCGGCGAGGACGCCGGCATGGCGGCGCTGTACGACTTGGCCCTGCTCGGGATGATGTGGTCGGCGATGGGCGGCTACCTGCACGCGCTCGCCCTGGTCGGCAGCGAAGGCGTCACGCCGGCGGAGTTCACGCCGATGGCCCTGGACTGGCTGTCCTCGGTCGGCGGCTTCCTGACCGGGATCGGCGCGCAGGTGGCCAGCGGCGACTACGAAACCGACGTGTCCGCTTTGGACATCAACGCGGCAGGCCTCGCGATGCTCGTCGAGACGAGCCGCGCACAGGGCATCGGCACGGAGGTGCCCGCGACCCTGCGGGCGTTGTTCGACCGCGCGGTGGCGGCGGGCCACGGCGCGCACGCGATCGCGAGCGTCATCGAGGAGATCCGGTGAAGTACCTGGGGAAGAAGGCCGTCGTCACCGGCGGCACGCACGGCATGGGCCTGGCGGTGGTGCGCGCCCTGCTCGACGGCGGCGCCGAGGTGCTGCTGACCGGCCGCGACGTCTCGCCGCTGGAGGGGAAGCTGCCGGGCAAGGCGCACCTGCTGTCGTCCGACGCGGCCCGCCTGGCGGACATCGACGAGCTGGGCGCGGTCGCCGCGTCGACGCTCGGCGAGCTGGACCTGGTGTTCGTCAACGTCGGCTTCGCGACGCTGACGCCGTGGGACGCCGCGACGCCCGAGGTCTACGACCGCACCTTCGACGTCAATACCAAGGGCGCGTACTTCACGGCGCAGAAGCTGGCTCCGCTGGTGCGTCCGGGCGGCTCGTTCGTCTTCACGACGTCGGTCGCGGCCGAGGCGGGGATCGCCGGGATGGGCCCGTACTCGGCGGCGAAGGCGGCGGTGCGGTCGTTCGCGCGCACGTACGCGGCGGAGCTGGCGCCGCGCGGGATCCGGGTGAACGTCGTCAGCCCGGGCTACACGGACACGCCGACGATGGGCGTCACCGGCGTCCCGGCCGAAGTCCTGGCGGAGTTCAAGGCGGCGGGCGACGAGATCACCCCGCTGAAGCGCCACGCGACGGCCGGGGAGGTGGCGGCGGCGGTGCTGTTCCTGGCCTTCGAGGCGACGTTCACCACCGGCGCCGACCTCCCCGTGGACGGCGGTCTCGGCCAGCGCCTCACCCTGCCCGCGTGAGGTGCGCGGCGAGCCCGGTCTCGCCCGGCGCGCGGTCGGGGCGGAGGACGAGGTCGTCGTCGTAGTCACCGCCGTTCTGCGTGCGAAAGGGGATTGGCTCGGTCGTTTCGAGGGTGCTGAGGCGGCTTCGCAGTAGTTCGCGCGCTTCGGCGAACTCCGCGTCGGACACCCGGTCGGCGCCGAAGACCGGAACCGGTGGCAGCACGGACATCCCGGCGTAGAACAGCGTCCCGTGGTGCAGCGGGAACAGGACGTCGGCCAGCGCGCCGTTCACCCCGCGCGGCCCCATGGCCGGCTCGCGGGCGCCCGCGGTGAGCACCACCACCGCGCGCTTGCCCGCGAGCCGGCCCTCGCCGTAGCGCAGCGTCCGGCCGTCCTCGCCGCGGACGCCGTACCCGAACCCCTTCACGAAAACGCGGTCGAACCAGCCCTTCAGGATCGCCGGCAGGCCGTACCACCACAGCGGGAACTGCACGATGACGGCGTCCGCCCAGTCCAGCTTTTCCTGCTCGGCGACGATGTCCGCGCTGAGTTCGTTTCGCGCGTGCGCCCGGGCCGACGTCGCCCCGACGACCAGCCGTTCGTCCCCGGCCTCGGCCCCGAAGTCGCTGGCGTCGACCACCGGGTTCCACTTCATCGCGTACAGGTCCGACTCCCGGACGTCGTGCCCGAGCTCCCGGAGCGTCCGGATGCCGTCGTCACGGAGAACCCCGCTCAGCGAGCGCGGTTCGGGATGCGCGAAAACCCACAAGACGTTCATGACCTCGATGGTCACGGCCTCGGCGGCCCGATTCGAGTGGCCCGATGGCCAACCTGTGCAAGAATCGGGCCATGGCCGAATTCGCGCACCCGAACCGCCACCACGTCGCCGTCCTGGTCCGCCACGGCATGCTCGTGATGGAGCTCGGCATCGTCCACCGGCTGTTCGGGGAGGCGCGGTCGGCCTCCGGCGAGCCGCTGTACGAGGTCGTGACCTGCACGCTCGAGCCCGGCCCGGTACGCACCGATTCGGACTTCACCATCCCGGTCGACCGCGGCCCCGAGGTACTCGCCGAGGCGGACACGGTGCTCGTCCCCGCGTCCCGGGCCGAGTACGAGCCGATGGCCCGCGTGCTGACCCCGCCGCTCAAGGCCGCGCTCGCCCGCATCCCGCGGCACGCGCGGATCGCGTCGATCTGCACCGGCGCGTTCGTGCTCGCCGCGGCCGGCCTCCTCGACGGCCGCCCGGCCACCACCCACTGGCGCTCGGCCGAGGAGCTGCAGGACCGGTTCCCGGAGGTCGACGTCGACCCCTGCGTGCTCTACACCGACGACGGCGACGTCCTCACTTCGGCCGGTGTCGCCGCCGGCATCGACCTGGTGCTGCACATGATCCGGCGCGACCACGGCGCGGCCGTGGCCAACGAGGTCGCCCGCGGCACGGTCGTCTCCCCGCACCGCGAGGGCGGCCAGGCCCAGTTCGTCCGCCGCCTGGTGCCCGAGCCGAGCACGTCGTCGACGAAGGAAGCCCGCGCGTGGGCGCTGGAGAACCTGCACCGGCCGCTGACCCTGCGCGAACTCGCCGCCCGCGAGGCGATGAGCACCCGCACGTTCACCCGCCGCTTCCGCGAGGAAGTCGGCATCTCGGCCCTGCAGTGGCTGACCCAGCAACGCGTCGAGCGCGCCCGCCAGCTCCTCGAGGAAACCGACCTCGCGGTCGACCGCGTCGCCACCGAGGCAGGCTTCGGCACGGCGGCGTCCCTGCGCCAGCACTTCCAGGCGGCCCTCGGGGTGTCGCCGAGCGCGTACCGCTCGACGTTCCGCGGCGAATTGGCCACCCAAGCCGGGTAGCGTCGGCTCATGGACGACTTTTACGTCAGCCACAGCCGCTTCTCCGACCCGGGCGCCCAGGCGTCCTGGCTCGACACGACACCCAGCGACCTCGCGGCGTTGCGCGAGGCGGCCTTCCAGCTCGTGTTCCACTACTGGGCCCACGGCGACATCACGCAGCACGGGTTCCCGGCTGCGCGCCGGGAAGAGATCACCCTGCGCTACGCGTCGGACATGTTCGCGCGCCTGCGCGAGCTCGACCCGGCCCCACCCGGCGGTCCACGCCCGCCGCTGAAGCGGATCGTCGGCTGCTGCCGCGATTACACCCTCCTGTTCGTCTCGATGGCCCGCCACCACGGCATCCCGGCCCGCGCCCGCGTCGGCTTCGCCGGCTACCTGATGCCCGGCTGGTACCTCGACCACGTCGTCGCCGAAGTCCACGACGGCACCGATTGGCACCTGGTCGAACCGGGCTTCCGCGGCAACGTCGCGTTCGACCTCGTCGACGTCCCCCGCGACCAGTTCCTGACCGGCGCCGACGCGTGGACAGCGGCCCGCGCGGGCGACCTCGACCCGGCCAAGCTGGTCGTCTCCCCGGACCTGGACGCCCCGTTCCTGCGCGGCCTCCCGTACGCGCGGCACAGCCTCGTGCTCGACCTCGCCTCGCTCAACAAGCACGAGATGCTCCAGTGGGACCTCTGGGGCACCCTCGACACGGCCGCACCCGACCCGGCGGCCTTCGCCCGCACCGACGAGCTGGCCGAGCTGATGGCCGACGCCGACGTCGATCAGCTGCGCGTCGCGTTCGAGGCCGGCGACGTCCGGGTGCCGCCGGTGATCCGCTCGCTCACCCCGCCGGCACAGCGCCCGGTCGAGGTCGTGCTTCGCTGATCTCGACGGCGGTCCGCACGAACCGCGCGATCCGCACGTCCCGCGCGGTGGCCGCCCAGGCGAGCGCGAGCGCGTACGGCGTCGCGTCCACCACCGGCCGGTAGACGACGTCGTTGCGCGACCGCAGGTCGGCCACCGACGCCGGCAGCAGCGCGATCGCCTGCCCGAGCGCGACGGTCTCCAGCAGCTGAGCGCTGTCGCGCACCACGGGCCCCGGCGTCACCGGCCCCCCGGTGACGTCCTGCCCCGACCAGTACGCCCGCGCCGCGGCGGACGAACCCGGCCAGACCGGCGTCGCCCGCCCGGCGAAGTCGGCGCAGGTCAGTACCGAGCGTCGAGCCAGCTCGTGCCCCGAAGGCAGCGCGGCGACCCGCGGCTCGCTGACGAGCACTTCGACGTCCAGCCCGTCGTGGTCGCCCGGACAGCCCAGCACGGCGACGTCGGCCTGGCCGTCGCGCAGCAGGTCGGCCTGCTCGCCGAACCCGCTGACCCGGATCTCCACCGGATCCGGGTGCGCGTCGGCGATCCGCCGCAGCAGATCGGTCGCGACCCCGGGCTTCGCGGTGACGACGAGCGCCGGCGTCCGCTGCACGGCCCGCCGCGTCCGCCGCACGGCCGCGGCGACGGCATCAAGCGCCTTCGCGGACTCGACGAACAGGACGTTCCCGGCCGGCGTCAGCGCCACGTGCCGGCTGGTGCGTTCGAAGAGCTGCACGCCGAGCCGCCGCTCCAGCAACCGGATCGCCCGCGACAACGGCGGCTGCGCCATCCCGAGCCGCTCGGCGGCGCGGGAGAAGTTCAGCTCCTCGGCGACCGCGCGGAAATACCGCAGCTCACGGACCTCGACATCGTCCATACCGGGAGAGTATCGCGGCAGAGTCCACAGGTCTTTCCCTTTCTGTTTCGCGAATGGTGGGGTTGGTGTCGATAACTCCACAAAGGACGGACAGTGATGATGGATTCGCAGCGGAACAAGGAAGTGGTCCTCGGGTTCCTCCGGGTGGCGTTCGGCGAGAAACGCCCGGTGGAAGCGTTCGAGGCGTATGTGGGCGAGGGGTATGTCCAGCACAACCCGCACGCGCCGGGGGACGCGGGGGAATCGGCCCGATATCTGGCGCGGTTCGTGGAGAGGTTTCCGGAGTTGAGGTTGGAGGTGCGGCGGGTGGTCGCGGAGGGGGACTGGTTTGCACGCACAGCTTGATGCGGTTGACGCCTGATTCGCGGGGGAGCGCGATCGCAGATGTGATGCGGGTGCGGGAGGGGCGGATTGTGGAGCATTGGGATGTGGTGCAGGAGGTGCCGGAGGTGACGGTGAGCGGGAATCCGATGGTTTAGGTGGACGGGCGGGGGCGCGAGTGGCGGCGGGCTCGGTTGTGCGGGCAGGGGATGCTGGGGCTCGGGTCGGTGCCAGTGAACGGGTGCCGGGTGGTTGGGCCGCGAAGCCGATGGGCGGGTCGGGTTGTGTCGGCTTAGCGGAGGCTTGCGGGCACATTGGGTCTGTGCGGCGCGGGGCAGGCCGGTGCGGAGGCGTGCGGTGGCCGGGTTGTGCTTCGCCGCGGTGGATGGGCGCGGCGAGTGGGTGCCGGGGTGAGCCGCGGGTTCGCGGGGTGGCGAGGCGCGCGGTTGCCGGTGGGCCGCGGTTTCGTGGGTGGGTGCGGTGAGTGGCGCCGGATGGCTGGGGGTGCGGTGTGGGTGCCGGTGGGCTGCCGGTTCGTGGGTGGGTGCGGTGAGCGGCGCCGGGTGGGCCGCGGGTTCGTGGGACCGGCGCGGTGAGTGGGTGCCGGGCCGGTGTGGAGTGGGTGGGTGCGGTGAGCGGCGCCGAGTGGGCCGCGGGTTCGTGGGGCGGGTGCGGTGAGTGGTGCGGGCCGGCCGTGGAGTGGGTGGCGGGTTGCCGTTACGGGGCGATTCCGTTGAGCACCGTGCGGACCACCGCTTCCGGCTCTGGGGGGTTCGTGCGGCTCGCGTGGGGGAAGATCGTGCCCAGTACCGTCTCGTGGCAGTAACCCACCAGGAGGGCCGCTACCGCGTCCACATCGGACTCTGGGTGGAGCCTGCCCAGGGCTTGCTCCTCCTTCAGGTACGCCAGCAGGCGGTCGCGCCAGTCGGCTGGGCGCTCGCCGAGGTCGGCGAAGCGCTGGAGGATCTCCGGGTTGCCGTAGAGGCCGCTGAAGGCCGGGACGATCACGCGGTGGAGGCCGAGGCCGTACTCCAGGTGGCGGTTGAGGTTCTCCGCCAGCGTTCCTTCGCCCGCCACCGGGAGCTTGCCCAGCAGCGTCTCCGCGCCGCGGACGTGGCGGTCGAGGGCCCAGGCCACCAGCTCCTCCTTGTCGGAGAAGTGGTTGTACAGCACGCCGTCGGCGACGCCTGCCGAACGCGCTATTTCGCGCACCGTCAGGCCCGCGGTGCCGCGGGTGGCGATCAGCTTTTCGGCGGCTTCGACCAACAGGTCGTGCAGGGACTGCCCGTCCTTCTGGGCCGCGGCTTTCCTCGGTGACATCACCGCCATCGTACGGGGACCCGCGTCACGACCTCCTTCCCGTGACCAGCCACGCCGTGCCGCGCAGGCGGACCGCGTCCGGGGTCGCGAACTCCTCCAGCGCCGCGGTGAGGGCCGCGGTCGCCTCGGCCGCCGTCTTGGGGTCGACGAGGCCCAGGTGGTGACGGACCGGGCCCCAGCCGGAGATGAACTTCGCCGCGTCCGGGACGTCGTGGCCCCAGACCTGGTCCGCCTCGACGTGGGTGCACGTCACGTCTTCGAAGCCGGCTTCGGTCAGCACCGCCTTCGTCCGGTCCGGGTCGGCGAAGGAGGTCGGGCCGCTGCCGTCCGGGCCGGTCGGCTGGGGCAGGTACGGCGCCATCGCGCCGAAGAGCCGGCCGAGGTCCGTGTCCGCCAGGGCGGTCATGCACAGGAACGCCAGGCGGCCGTCCGGGCTCAGGGCCCGCCGGACGTTGGCGAACGCCGCCACCGGGTCGGCGAAGAACATCACCCCGAAGCGGCTCACCGCCAGGTCGAAGCCGCCGTCGGGGAACGGGTGGACCTGGGCGTCGCCCTGCTCGAAGCTCACGTTCGGGGCCTCCGCCGCCCGTGCGCGTGCCGTCGCGAGCATCGGCCCGGACAGGTCCACGCCGGTCACGGACCGGGCGCGGGTCGCGGCCAGCCGGGTCAGCTGGCCGTTGCCGCAGCCGATGTCGAGTACCCGGTCCGTCAAGTCCACCTGTTCGAGCAGGTAGCGGTTGAAACCGCTGTTCACCGCGTCGTAGCGGTCGGCGTGCGTCGCCCAGTGTTCCCCTTCGTACCCGTTCCACGCTTCGGCCTGTGCGGTGTTGACGATCCCGGTCATCTCATCCTCCCAGTTGTGAACGCTCATTCATGAACGTCTGTTCATAGTGGCCCGTGCGGGAGTTCGCTGTCAAGGAAAACGCGTTCGATCACCTGTTCGAGTGGTCGACCGCGATGTGCAGCGAGGCGAGGCGGGCGGGATCCGCGATCACCTCGTACGCCGCCACCCGATCGCCCTCGACCACCACGGTGAGCACCAGCGAAAGCCGGCCGCGCGGGGCGACGACGACCCCGACGGAGCCGTCGATCAGCGCCGTCTCGGCGAACCGGGCCCGCTTCCCGAACACCCGCGTTTCCTCCGCCACCGCACGGGCTCCGCGCACCTCGAGCGCCGCTCCCGCAGGCAACGCGGCCGTGTCGGCGCGGCGGACCACGTCCGGTGCCAGCACTTCGAGCAACTCGGCGAGGTCGCCGCCGCGGGCCGCGGTCAGGAACGCGTCGACCACCCGGCGGTGCCGAGCCAGGTCGGCCGGCGGCAGCGGGGACGTGCCCCGCACCCGGTGCCGCGCCCGGCTCGCCAGCTTCTTCGCCGCCACCGGCGTGCGGTCGAGCACCGGCGCGATCCGGTCGAACGGCACCGCGAACAGGTCGTGCAACACGAACGCGATCCGCTCGGCGGGGCCCAGCGCGTCCAGCACGACGAGCAGCGCGCGGCCCACCGCGTCGGCCAGCTCGACTTCGCCGGCCGGATCGGTGTGGGCGACCGGCTCCGGCACTGCCGCGAGCGGCTCTTCGCGCCGCGCCTTCCGGGAGCGCAGCACGTCGAGGCAGACGCGCGAAACGACCGTGGTCAGCCACGCCGCCAGGTTGTCGACGGACCCGGCCCGGGTGAGCCGCAGCCACGCTTCCTGGACGGCGTCGTCCGCTTCGGCCGCCGAGCCGAGCATCCGGTACGCCAGCCCGCGCAGCCTGCCGCGTTCGGCCTCGAACAACTCCGCCAGCTCGTCCATCGGTCACCTTTCGCCGCCGCCCACCGTCGCCCCTTCGACGACCATCGACAACCAGAGGTGACCGAATGAGCTTGCTGACCCCCGCCGACCTGGGCGGCCGGCGCCTGCCGAACCGCGTCGTGCTGGCGCCGACCACCCGGGCCCGCGTCCCCGGTGGCGTGCCCGGCGACCTGCAGACCGCCTACTACGCGCAGCGCGCCGGCGCCGGGCTCGCGATCGCCGAGGCGACCTGGGTGAGCGAACGGGCCATCGGCTTCGAGAACGTCCCGGGCCTCTACACCGACGCGCAGGTCGCGGGCTGGCGGCGGGTCACCGACGTCGTGCACTCGCTCGGCGGGCGGATCGTGGTGCAGCTGTGGCACACCGGAGCCGTGTCGCACCCCGACATCCTCGGCGCGCACCCGGCCGGGCCGTCGGCGGTGAACCCCGAAGAGCCCGTTTACCTCGCCTCCGGACGTGGCTCGACGCCGACTCCGCGCGCGATGAGCGTGGCCGAGATCCGCGCCACCGTCGCGGACTACGGCACGGCGGCGAGGAACGCGCGCCGCGCCGGCTTCGACGGCGTCGAGATCGCCGGCAACGGCGTGTACCTGCTCGCCCAGTTCCTGCACCCGCGGCTCAACCACCGCACCGACGCCTACGGAGGTTCCGCGGCCAACCGGCGGCGCCTGCTCATGGAGGTCGTCGAGGCGACCAGCGAACACGGCCTCGTCGGCGTCCGGCTCTCGCCGTGGTGGACCGGCGGGCTGTTCACCGTGGACGACGAGCTCCGCACCGAGTACGACGCGCTCGTCGCGGCGCTCGACGTGGACTACCTGCACCTGCGCGGCCCCGACACCGGACCGGACTTCGCCGCCTTCGCGCGGTACCGGCGGCTGTTCGGCGGTTTCGTGATCGTCAACAACGGCTTCGGCCGCGACACCGGCAACGCCGTGCTCGACGCGGGGATCGCCGACGCGGTCTCCTTCGCCCGGCACTTCGTCGCGAACCCGGACCTGGTGACGCGGTTCGCGCTCGACCTCCCGCTCGCGCCCGCCGACCCGGCGACGTACTACGGCGGCGGGGCGGCGGGGTACCTCGATCAGCCGCAGGCGGCGGTGTCCCGGTAGCTACTCCTGCGGGCACCACACCGCCAGCTCGCTCCCGCCCGGCTCCCGGAAGTGGAACCGCCGCCCGCCGGGAAAGGAGAACGGTTCCTTCGTCACCTCGCCGCCCGCGGCCAGCACCGCCTCGCGGGCGGCGGGGAGGTCGTCGGTGCGGATCGTGATCAGGGGCGCGCTGGGCTGCTCCGCCGCGTCGGACTGGAAGCCGAACGTGAGGCCGGCGGCCCGGACGTCGGTGTAGTCCGGGCCGTACGGTGTCACGCGCCAGCCGAACGCGCGCTCGAAGAACTGCCCGGACGCCGTGGCGGAGGCGGACGGGAACTCGGCGAAGTCGACTTCGTACATGCCGCCGACGCTAGCGGCGACCA
>NZ_JAAGNB010001211.1:0-13000 GCF_010550475.1 Amycolatopsis sp. SID8362 | reverse complement strand
CGCCGGCCTCGGCCTGACCCAGCTGGCGAAGCGGACCGGTCGCCGGACCGGCGCCGGAGCGCGGTTCGTGCAGGTCGTGGGCGTCGGCGTGCTGCTCACGGCGGTCGTCGCCGGGTTCTTCGCGCTGTGGGATTCGGCGCTGCCGCTCGACGCCGGCGTGCTCGGCTTCGTCTTCCTCGCCGCGACGGCGTTCGCGGCGGTGCAAGCCGGGCTGCTGCGCCTGCTCGGCCTGCGCGCGATGGCCGTGCTCGGACCGCTGTACCTGGTCGCGCCCGCGGTCGCCGGCCAGGTGCCGGAGCTGCTGAACCCGGCCTACCGCACGCTGCTGTGGTCGTGGACGCCGTTCCGCTTTTCGACCGAGGGCCTGCGCAGCCTGCTGCAGGGCGTGCCGGACGCGCCCGACGTCACGACCGGGCTGTGGGTACTGGGCGCGCTGCTGGCCGCGGGCCTGGTGGTGACGCTGTGGCCGTCAGCCCGCGAGCAGGCTGAACCGCACCTTGCGGACCGGGTTGTCGAGGTTGGTGTCCACTAGGCAGATCGACTGCCAGGTGCCCAGCGCGAGCACGCCACCCAGCACCGGGATCGTCGCGTACGGCGGCACCAGCGCCGGGAGCACGTGGTCACGGCCGTGACCCGGGCTCCCGTGCCGGTGCCGCCAGCGGCCGTCGCGGGGGAGGAGCTCGTCGAGCGCGGTCAGCAGGTCTTCGTCGCTGCCGGCGCCGGTCTCGAGGATCGCCAGCCCGGCCGTGGCGTGCGGCACCCAGACGTGCAGCAGCCCGTCGGCCGCGTCCGCGTCGCGCAGGAAGGCCTCGGCTTCGTGGGTGAGGTCGTGGACGACGGCGGCGGAGCCGGTGCGGACCTCGATCTCGGTGGAGTACATGGCTCCAGCGTAAGGCTCAGGAGTCGAGGTAGCGCAGCACCGCCAGCACCCGGCGATTGTCCCCTTCGGACGGTGGCAGGCCGAGCTTGCCGAAGATCGACGTCACGTACTTCTCCACGGAACCGGCCGACAGGAACAGCTTCGCCGCGATCGCGGAGTTCGACCGGCCTTCGGCCATCAGGCCCAGCACTTCGCGTTCGCGCGGGGTGAGGCCGCCCAGTGCGTCCGTCTGGCGCGTCGCGGAAAACAGCTGGCTGACGACTTCGGGGTCGAGCACCGTTTCGCCGTCCGCGACGCGGCGCAACGCGTCCAGGAAGTCCGACACCTCCGCGACGCGGTCCTTGAGCAGGTAGCCGACGCCGCCGGCGCGGTCGGCCAGCAGCTGCGCCGCGTACTTCGTCTCGACGTACTGGGAGAACAGCAGGATCGCGCAGCCCGGCAGCTCGCCGCGCAGGGCGATCGCGGCCCGCAGGCCTTCGTCGGTGTGCGTCGGCGGCATCCGGATGTCCACAATGGACACGTCAGGCGTGTGGCTTTCGACGGCGGTCCGCAGCGCGTCGGCGTCCTTCACCGCGGCGACGACCTCGTGACCCCGGAAGGTCAGCAACTCGACGAGGCCTTGGCGCAGGATGGTGGAGTCCTCCGCGATGACGATCCGCATGCCGCGACCCTAGCGGGGCAGCGGCACCCGTGCGATCACTTCGGTCGGGCCACCCGCCGGGCTCGTGACGGAGAGCTCACCGTCGACCGTCCGCAGCCGTTCGGCGACGCCGGCCAGGCCGCCACCGGGCACGATCCGGGCGCCGCCGCCCCCGTCGTCGCGCACCCGCAGCCACAGGACGTCGCGGTCCTCCGTGACTTCGACGGACGTCGTCCCGCCGTGCTTCGCGGCGTTGGTGAGCAGCTCGGCGGCACTGAAGTAGACGATCGTCTCCAGCGACGGCGGCGGCCGGCGCGGCAGGTGCACGCTGACCCGCGCGTCGATCCCCGACGTCGCGACGAGCGTGGCGAGCGCGACGTCGAGACCCGCGTCCAGCGCGGCGGGGTGGATGCCGCGGGCGAGGTCGCGCAGCTCGGTCAACGCCTGCTTCGCGTTGGTGTGCGCGGCCGTGACCAGCTCTTTGACCTGCGGCAGGTCGACGCCTTCGAGCTCCTCCTTGGCCAGGCCGAGCTTCATCGACAGCGCGACGAGCTGCGCTTGGGCACCGTCGTGGAGGTCGCGTTCGATGCGCCGCAGCCGCAGGGCGGCGTCCTCGACCGCGGTCGCGCGGCTCGCTTCGAGGTCGCGGACCCGTTCGGACAGCACGCGTTCGCCGAGCAGGCCGACGACCATCAGCCGGTCGAGCGCGGTGAAGGCGTGCGTCACCCACGGCAGCACCACGAGCACCAGCAGCCCCGACGCAGACCAGGCGAGCGCGCCCGGCCAGTGTTCGGCGCGGATGTCGAAGACCGGCAGCTCCCGCTCGCCGAGCGGGAACCAGAAGACGGCGAACGTCGTCGCGGTCACCCCGTAGACTGACGCGACGGCGACGGAGAACAGGCCCGCGATCGTCAGCGGGAGGCGCAGCAGCAGGTAGCCGGCCGTGCGCCAGCCCGCCGGGTCGCCGACGCGCGCCTTCACCCAGCTCCAGAGCCCGGGCTTCAGCTCGGGACGGCGCGGGGCGGGGACGCTCACCCCGAGGAGGGCCTTCGCGAGGCCGCGGTGGGCGGCGCCGAGGGCGCGGGCGTAGAGCAGCGCGCCGGCGAGGACGAGGAAGCCGAGCAGGACCGGGGTCAGCCAGAGGCCGGCGAAGACGACGACGAGGAAGGTGAAGAGGGAGAACAGGCTGAGCGGGCCGGCGAGCCACAGCCAGGCGTACTCGGCCCAGAAGTCCCGCGCCGCGAGGGGGCCGAAGACCCGGCGGACGAGGTGGGGGCGGGGTAGGTCGAGGCTGGTCACGGGTTCAGTTTCGCCTGGGCGGGCGGTGGTGCCCATCCGGTTTTCCCCCGGGGCGGGGGCGGGGAAGCGCCCGTGCGGGACGTCTCACGACCTCGGGGGCGGGAATCGGCCGGGTCGCTCGGCCAGCGTGCGTCGCGGATCGGCCCGGCGGCTCACTCGGCCGGCGACCTCGCGAATGACTCATCGGGAACCTCAGAGATCGCGAATGAGCCCTTCGCGACCTGCCGGAGACCGGCGCCGAAGCGACGCAGACGACGGCCCGCGGGGGCGCCCCCCGTCTTCCACTCTACCGGCGACCACCGACAATCCCGGGCCGCGAAAGCCGCGAAGGCCACCTCGGGGAACTCGAGGTGGCCTTCACGAACGCCGGGTCACGGGGTGTCCGGGTCGTCCTCCCGGGCACGCTGTGCCGCTTCGCGCATCTCGATGACGTCCGTGAGCCAGTCGCCCGTCTCGCGGGCGATGTCGCGGATCGCGCCGGTGATGATCGAAGCTATGTTGCCGACGTGCGTCGCGGCTGATTCGGTGATCACCTGCAGGGTGTCCTTGTCTCGTTCGAACTGGCCCACCATGTCACCCTCACGCTGCTCGGAGCTGCCGGTCGGGTTCCACGGTAACCGGTGACGGCGACGAAGGGAGGGCGAGCTTCACGATCTTCTTCGCGACCGACCAGAGCTGCTTGCGCAGCGGCCCCGTGTGGTACGGCAGGCCGTACTTCTCGCAGATCGCGCGCACCTCGCCCGCGATCTGCGGGTAGCGGCGCGCCGGGATGTCGGGGAACAGGTGGTGCTCGATCTGGTGGGACAGGTTGCCGCTCATGATGTGGAACAGCGGGCCGCCCGAAATGTTCGCCGAGCCGAGGATCTGGCGGAGGTACCACTGGCCGCGCGATTCCGAAGCTGTCTCCTCCTCGGTGAAGCTTTCGACGTCCGCCGGGAAGTGGCCGCAGAAGATGATCGCGAACGCCCACAGGTTGCGGGTCAGGTTCGCCGTCGCGTTGCCGAGGAACGTCAGCGGCGCCAGCGGGCCGGTCAGCAGCGGGAACAGGACGTAGTCCTTGCCGATCTGCCGCGACGCCTTCCGCACGATCTTCTTCAGCACCGGCACGTTGTCGGCCCACGACCGCGTGCCCTTGACGACGTTCTCGACCTCGAGGTCGTGCAGCATGACGCCCCACTGGAAGAACAGCGCCAGCAGCGTCGCGTACACCGGGTTGCCCAGGTAGTACGGGTGCCACTTCTGGGCGGTGTCCATCCGCAGGATGCCGTAGCCGACGTCGCGGTCCTTGTCGACGATGTTGGTGTACGTGTGGTGGATGTAGTTGTGCGAGTGCCGCCAGTTCTCCGCCGGCGCCACCGTGTCCCACTCGAAGCGCTGCGAGCTCAGCGCCGGGTCGCGCGTCCAGTCGTACTGGCCGTGCATGACGTTGTGGCCGATCTCCATGTTGTCGAGGATCTTCGCGACCGACAGCGCGCCGACGCCGGCGAGCCACGCGGGCGGGAAGAACCCGGCGAACAGCAGCGCGCGCCCGGCGACTTCCAGGCCGCGCTGGGTTTTGATGATGTTGTGGATGTAGTCGACGTCCTCCTGGCCGAGGTCGTCGACGATCCGCTGGCGCAGCGCGTCGAGCTCGCGGCCGAACTCCTCGACCTGTTCCGGGGTCAGGCGGTCCTGCAGACCGGTCATGGCTGTCTCCTTAAGCGTCGATCTCGACGTCCCCGACCGGGACGGAGATGCAGAGCTGGATTTCTTCGTCTTCGTCGCCGGAGATCTCGCCGGTGCGCGCGTTGCGGACGCGTCCGGCGGTCTTCAGCTGGGTGCAGGAGAAGCAGATGCCCATCCGGCAGCCGTGCTCCGGCGAGAGCCCGGCTTCCTCGGCCTGCTCCAGCAACGGCTTCCCCGAGTTCGCGCACTCCCGCCCGCTGCGCTTGAAGCGCACCTGGCCTTCGGCGTTCTCCGTGTCGAAGGTCAACGCCGGCGGCGTGAACTCTTCGGTGTGCACGCGTTCACCCAGCTGCTCGCGGACGGCGTCCATCAGCGGCTTCGGGCCGCAGACGAACGCTTCGGCGTCGCGGAACCACGGTGCGACCTGCTCGAGGTGCTCCGGCGTGAAGAAGCCGCGCAGTTCGCCGCCCTTCGTGTGGGTGTAGGCGTGCACGACCCGCAGGCCGGGGTGCCGCGCGGCGAGTTCGGCCAGTTCGCCGCGGTACAGCGCGTCGGCCGGGCCGTTCGAGTACTGCACGAACACGATCTCGCCGGCGTGGCCCTCGTCGACCAGGGTGCGGGCCATCGCGAGCACCGGCGTGATGCCACTGCCGCCCGCGATCAGCAGCACGCGGTCGGGCCGGGCGGCGGGCAGCGTGAACGCACCGTCCGGAGTGGACAGGTTGACCACCGAGCCGACGCCGATCGCGCGGTTGAGGTGGCCGGACACCAGGCCCTGCTCCTTGACCGTGAACTCCAGCTCGCCGTCGTACTGCGAACCGCACGGCGAATAGCACCGCGTGCGCCGGACGCCGTCGATCTCCACCTGCAGGCGGACGTACTGGCCGGCGGTGAAGCCCGGCCACGCGCGGCTCGGCCGCACCGTGAGGGTGACGCTGTCCGGCGTCTGCTTGCGCACCGCCGTGACCAGCCCGCGGATCTCGCGGCGGACCAGCATCGGGTCGACGAGCTCCAGGTACCGGTCCATCCCGTGCGGCGTCAGCAGCGCCTCGGCCAGCGAGGCGAGGCTGCGCACCCGCCGGGGGATGAGCGCCGTCATCTGTCCTCCTCGGTTACAGTGAACGACTGTACACTGAACAGTGCACTGCAGGAGTGGAGCCGCTGTCAACGCGGAGAGGTGAGGATGTGACGTGAGCAACGCGGTGGACACCCGTACGCTGGAGGTCGTGTCCGAAGACCCGCTGGCGCCGGTGAGCCGACAGGAGCGCAAGCAACGCACGCGCCAGGCGTTGCTGGACACCGCCTTGGAGCTGCTGGCGGACCGCCCGTTCGCCACGCTTTCCCTGCGCGAGGTCGCGAAGGGCGCCGGGCTGGTGCCGACGGCGTTCTACCGGCACTTCGCCACGATGGAGGAACTCGGCGTCGCGCTCGTCGAAGAAGCGACGCGCACGCTGCGCGGCATGATGCGCTCGGCCCGCACCGACCCGGACACCTACCAGGGGATGATCAGCGCCTCGGTGGCCACGGTGCACCAATTCGTGCGGGCCAACGAGGACCATTTCCGGTTCCTGACCCGCGAGCGCTACGGCGGCGGGCCGCTCGCCCGCGCCATCGCCGTCGAACTGCGGATGTTCTCCGGTGATCTCGCCATCGACCTCGCCCGGTTCACCCCGCTGCGCTCGTGGAGCACCGAAGACCTGCACATGCTGGCCGACTTGATCGTTTCCGTGATGATCACGACGACCGTCGAACTGCTGGAAGCCCGCCCAGGTGAAGACGCGAAAATCACCGGAACGGCGGAAAAACGGCTGCGGTTGATCCTGCTCGGCATCCCGCACTGGAAAACTCGCTGAACGTTTCCCGCACGGCGTTCGTATTTCCCGGCAGAACCCCGAGACTTGCGACTCACGTCACTGGGGACTGTCGGTCCGGCGTGGTACAACCCTCGGATCGTGCCTCGCCGATGAGGAGGTCGTGTGACGGACAGCGAACAGAGTCAGCAGCTCACCGTGGGTGTGGTGACCGAGTCACGCCCCGGGGAGCGCCGGGTGGCCGTGGTGCCCAAGCTGGTCGGGAGGCTGGCGCAGCGAGGGCTGCGCGTGGTCGTCGAACCGGGCGCCGGGGCCAGGGCCCACCTGAGTGACGACGCGTACACCCAAGCGGGCGCCGAACTCGGCGACGCGTGGGGCGCGCAGATCGTCGTGAAGGTCAACCCGCCCACGCCGGACGAGGTCGCGAAGCTGAGCCGGGGTTCCGTGCTCGTCGGCTTCCTGGACCCGCGCGGCAATCCCGACGGGCTGGCGAAGCTCGAAGAAGCGGGCCTGCGCGCCTTCGCGATGGAGGCGATCCCGCGGATCTCCCGGGCGCAGGCGATGGACGCGCTGTCGTCGCAGGCCAGCATCGGCGGCTACCGCGCCGTGCTGCTCGCGGCGCAGAAGCTGCCGCGCTTCTTCCCGATGCTCACCACCGCGGCGGGCACCGTCCCGCCGGCCAAGGTGCTGGTGCTCGGCGCCGGCGTCGCCGGCCTGCAGGCACTCGCCACGGCCAAGCGGCTCGGCGCGCAGACCACCGGTTACGACGTCCGGCCCGAGGTCGCCGAGCAGGTCAAGTCGCTCGGCGCGCAGTTCCTCGACCTCGGCATCGAGGCGGTCGGCGAAGGCGGGTACGCCCGCGAGCTGACGCCGGAAGAGCGCGAGGAGCAGCAGCGGCGGCTCACCGAGGCCATCACGAAGTTCGACGTCGTGATCACCACCGCGCTGGTGCCGGGCCGCAAGGCGCCGACCCTGGTCACCGCGGACGCCGTCAAGGGCATGCCCGCCGGGTCGGTCGTGGTCGACCTCGCGGGTGAAACCGGCGGGAACTGCGAGCTGACCAAGCCGGGCGAGGACGTCGTGGAGCACGACGTCACCATCTCGTCCCCGCTCAACCTGCCCGCCGAAATGCCTTCGCACGCCAGCGAGCTGTACGCGCGCAACGTCACCGAGCTGCTGGAACTGCTCGTGACGAAGGAAGGCGCGCTGGAGCTGAACTTCGAAGACGAGATCGTCGCCGGTGCCTGCGTGGCCGGGCGCGAAGGGAGCCCGTCGTGAGTCCCCTGGTGCAGAACCTCGCGGTGCTCGTGCTCGCCGGGTTCGTCGGCTTCGCCGTCATCTCGAAGGTCCCCAACACCCTGCACACCCCGCTGATGTCGGGCACCAACGCCATCCACGGCATCGTGCTGCTGGGCGGCCTGGTCGTGCTCGGCCTCGGCGTCGACGGCGTCTTCAACAAGATCCTGCTGGTGATCGCGATCGCCTTCGGCACGATCAACGTCGTCGGCGGGTTCCTGGTCACCGACCGGATGCTGTCGATGTTCAAGGGCAAGAAACCCGCTCCGGCCGATGAGGAGGAGACGAAGTGACCGACTTCATCGCGATCCTCTACATCATCGCGTTCGCCCTCTTCATCTACGGCCTGATGGGCCTCACCGGCCCGCGCACCGCCGTCCGCGGCAACTGGATCGCCGCGGTCGGCATGGGCATCGCCGTCATCGCCACCCTGCTCACCCCCGGCATGGGCAACTGGGTGCTCATCGCCCTCGGCGTCGGGATCGGCGTGGTCGTCGGCGTGCCGTCGGCGCGCAAGGTGAAGATGACCGCGATGCCGCAGATGGTGGCGCTGTTCAACGGCGTCGGCGGCGGCGCGGTCGCGCTCATCGCGTGGGTGGAGTTCAACTCGACCGACGGTTACGCGCACGAACCGGCGTACATCGCGATCGCGTCCCTGTTCGCCGCGATCATCGGGTCGATCTCCTTCTGGGGCTCGAACGTCGCGTTCGGCAAGCTGCAGGAACTGATCAGCGGCCGCCCGATCACCATGGGCAAGCTGCAGCAACCGGTCAACGCGCTGCTCCTGCTGGTCGCGCTCGGCTGCGCGGTGGCCATCATCGCCGGCGGCGACTCGTGGCTGCTGATCGTCGGGCTGCTCGTCGCGGCGGGTGTCCTCGGCCTCACCGTCGTGCTGCCGATCGGCGGCGCGGACATGCCAGTCGTCATCTCGCTGCTCAACGCCTTCACCGGCCTCTCGGCCGCGGCGATGGGCCTGGCGCTGGACAACACGGCGCTGATCGTGGCGGGCATGATCGTCGGGGCGTCCGGTTCGATCCTGACCAACCTGATGGCCAAGGCGATGAACCGGTCCATCCCGGCGATCGTCGCGGGCGGTTTCGGCGGCGGGCCGGCGATCTCGGCAGGCGGCGGCGCCAAGGAAGAGCGCCCGGTGCGCTCGACCAGCGCGGCCGACACCGCGATCCAGATGGCCTACGCCAGCAAGGTCGTCGTGGTGCCCGGGTACGGCATGGCCGTGGCGCAGGCGCAGCACACCGTCCGCGAGATGGCGAAGCTCCTGGAGTCGAAGGGCATCACGGTCGCCTACGCCATCCACCCGGTCGCCGGCCGGATGCCCGGGCACATGAACGTGCTGCTCGCCGAGGCCGACGTGCCGTACGAGCAGCTCAAGGAGATGGACGAGATCAACTCGGAGTTCGCCCAGACCGACGTCGCGCTCGTGATCGGCGCGAACGACGTCACGAACCCGGCCGCGCAGACCGACCCGAGCTCGCCGATCTACGGGATGCCGATCCTCAAGGTCAACGAAAGCCGGTCCGTGATCGTCTTGAAACGTGGCATGAGCTCCGGCTTCGCGGGCATCGACAACGACCTGTTCTACGATCCGAAGACCAGCATGCTCTTCGGGGACGCCAAGTCGTCGGTGGGCGAGATCGTGGAGGAACTCAAGGCGTTATGACAGCCGGGTCGGATGTGCGTGCGGCGTTCACCGACCCCGCCGAGAACCTCGCGTTCGACGAAGCGCTCCTCCGGGTTGCGCCCGAGTCACCGGTGCTGTGGCTCTGGCGCAACCCGGTTTGCGTCGTGGTGGGGCGCGGGCAGCGGATCGCGCGCGAGGTGCGCGTTCCGGAATGTGAGCGCGACGGCGTCCCGGTGCTGCGGCGGGCCAGCGGCGGCGGCACCGTCTTCCACGACCCGGGCAACCTGAACGTCACGCTGGTGCTGCCCGGCCCGGCCGACCGGCCGCTGGAGGCGCTCGGCCAGGTGATGAGCGCCGCCGTCGACCACCTCGGCCTGGTGCCGCGGATCGGCGACCGCGGGCTGTTCGTCGGCGAGGCGAAGCTGTGCGGGTTCGCCGTGTTCCGCACGAAGACCGGGCTGCTGGCCCACTCGACGTTGCTGGTCGAGACCTCCGCGGCGCTCGTCGGCCGCTACCTGACGAGCGCGCCGCCGGACCCGCGGCCGCTCGATTCCCACCGCAGCCCGGTGGCGTCGCTGGCCGAGCACGGCATCCGGCCCGGCTTCCCGGCGGTCGAGGCCGCGGTGCGGGCGGCGGCTTCGCAGATCCTCGGGACGTTCGTGCCGCGCCCGCCGACGTCGGCCGAACGGGACCGGCAGCGGGCGTTGCTGCACACCCGCTACCACTACCCGTCGTGGCACGCGGACGGCGCCCAGCGCGCCGCGTGACCTCTGTCTACTGTGGACTTACTCGGCGGCCGAGAACGTGACGCCGGGCACCTTCCGCGACGTCGCGCGCGTGGTCTTCTTCGGCTCCGCGGCCTTCCGGGCACGGGTGGTCTTCGCCGGTTCGGCCTTCGCCGCGACCGGCTTCGCTTTGGCGGCGGCCTTCGGCGCGGCCTTGGTGGCCGTCGCCTTCGTGGTCGTTGCCCTCGTGGTCTTCGCTGCGGCCTTCGCACGCGGCCGCTTCGCGCCCGGCACGATCCGCGGGCGGCGCTTGCGGCCCCCGGTGCGGCGGCCGGCGTCGGCGTAGCGCTGCAGGAGCTCGCGCAGCGCGTCGGCGTTGGCGAAGGAGAGGTCGATGTCGTAGTCGATGCCGTCCAGCCCGAACCCGACCGTTTCCGCGGCGGCCTCGCCGGTCAGATCGTCCAGCACCCGCACAGCCGTGTTCTTGGCCACGACAACCTCCCGTGCTCTTCGGGCGCACCGGGGTCGACGGCACCCGGTGCCGCCGATAGACCTTGCAGCTTCTCGTGACGAGGATAGCTGCTGGCTTGCGTGATCCCGCGCGGTGGTGTGCGCTGAACCCATGGCTGCACAGACTTTTGACGTAGTGGTGATCGGCGCGGGTCCGGTGGGGGAGGTGGCCGCCGAACGGGCGGCCCGCGGCGGGCTGAAGGTCGCCCTCGTCGAGCACGAACGCTTCGGCGGCGAGTGCTCGTACTGGGCCTGCATCCCGAGCAAGGCGTTGCTGCGGCCGGGAAATCTCCTCGCCGCCGCCAAGCGCGTGCCCGGCGTGCCGGTCGGCGACCGGATCGACCCGGCGGCCGTCTTCGCCCGCCGTGACTGGTTCACCGGCAAGGGCGACGATTCGGGACAGGTCGACTGGGCGCGCGGCGTGGGCATCGAACCGGTCCGCGGGCACGGCGCGATCACCGGTGAGCGGGAGGTGACCGTCGACGGCGACCGTGTGCTGACCGCGCGGCACGCGGTGATCGTGTGCACCGGAAGCGTGCCGAACACGCCGAAGATCCCGGGCCTCGACACGATCCGGCCGTGGGGTTCGCGCGAAGCGACGTCGGCGGAGTCGGTGCCGGCGCGGCTCGGCGTCCTCGGCGGCGGGGTGGTCGGCGTCGAGATGGCGCAGGCGTTCGCCTCGCTCGGCTCGGAAGTCCACCTCGTGATCACCGGCGAGCGCCCGTTGCCGCGCAACGCGCACTTCGCCGGCGACCTCGTGCTGCACGGGCTGCGCGAAGCCGGGGTGTTCGTGCACACCGAGTCGGGCGTCGAGCGGGTCGTCGCCGGGAAGTCCGGCACCGAGCTGACGCTGAAGGACGGCGAAACGCTCGTCGTCGACGAATTCCTGGTCGCGACCGGGCGCCGTCCGGCCACCGCGAAGCTCGGCCTGGAGACGCTCGGCGTCGAGCCGGGCTCCGCGCTGGAGGTCGACGACACCGGCCGGGTGTCCGCAGTGGACGGTGGCTGGCTGTACGCGGCGGGCGACGTCACCGGCCGCGCCCCGCTGACCCACCAGGGCAAGTACGGCGCCCGCGCGGCGGGTGACACCGTGGCGGCGCTGGCCGCGGGCAAGCCGGTCTCGACGGAGGCGTGGAGCCCGTTCACCGCCACGGCCGACCACCACGCCGTGCCGCAGGTCGTGTTCACCGACCCGGAGGTCGCGGCGGTCGGCCTGGCGGACGCGCGGCCGGGCTCGGCCGACCGGGTCGTCGACATCGACATCGCGGTGGCGGGCTCGTCGCTGCACGCGGACGGCTACACCGGCAAGGCCCGGATCGTCGTCGACACCGAGCGGAACGTGCTGCTCGGCGTGACGTTCGTCGGACAGGACGTCTCGGAGCTGGTGCACTCGGCGACCATCGCGATCGTCGGGGAGGTGCCGCTCGACCGGCTGTGGCACGCGGTGCCGTCGTTCCCGACGATCAGCGAGGTGTGGCTGCGGCTGCTCGAGGCCTACGGGCTCTGAGTCACCGCGCGGGCAGGTCCAGCGCCGCCTTGGCGGCGCGGGCCAGGCCGGGATCGTCCGGAGTGGACGGTCCCGGCGCCCAGACGGCCTGCACCAGCCGCACGGACGTGCCTTCGAGCTTCGAGGCGTAGGCGGCGTTGTCGAACCGCGGCGGCGCGGTGTCGCCCCACTTGCCGGTCTCGGTGGCGAGGTCGAGGATCCCGCCCCCGCCGGGCGTGTCCGCGACGGCCTTGAAGGCGGCCGCCTGCGAGGCGTCGGGGAACTCGACGATCCCGACGGTGACGGCCCCGGGCCGCCCGTCGACGGTGGCGGCGTAGCTGGCCCGCCGCACCCCGGCGCAGCTGGTCTGCTGCAGGCTGGCTTGGGCATCCCCGAAGGCGTGCGACGCACACCGCTGATCGGCGTCGGCAGCGCGCAGCGCGAACTGCAGGCTCTGCGTGGGAGCAGCGGTTGTCGAACTGACGGGCGGCGGCTGCGTGGCGGGCGTGGGCGGCCCGGTCGGCACGGCGTCGGTGTCATCCCCGGTGGTGGCGACGGCGATCGCGGCGACGACCAGCAGAACGAGCAGCCCGATTGCGGCGAGGGGCAGCCAGCGGACGGTGCGGGAGGTGCTTTCGGGCTGGGGTGCCGGCTGGACGGGTTCTCGCGGGTGCGGCGAGGGTGGGGTGCGGAGGCGTTCGGTGCGCTCGGTGTCCGGGGTGGACGGTCCGGGCTCACCCGGCTGGGTGAGGCGGGGCGGTTTGGTGCCGGGGAAGACCGGTGCGGGGAGGACTTCGGTGCGTTCGGCGTCCTCGGGTGCGGTTTCCGGGGGCGGGGCGGCTTGGGGGAGCG
Organism: Amycolatopsis sp. SID8362; assembly: GCF_010550475.1. Lineage (NCBI taxonomy): Bacteria > Bacillati > Actinomycetota > Actinomycetes > Pseudonocardiales > Pseudonocardiaceae > Amycolatopsis > Amycolatopsis sp. SID8362. Next base: position 197 of record NZ_JAAGNB010001211.1, on the reverse strand, counting down.
CGATTTCGATGGCGAGGGGAAGCTTCGGCCCCGATGCGGCCTTGGCGGATGCGGGTTCGGGAGCGGCCGAGGGTTCCGGCTTGGGTGCGGCGGCGGGCTCGGCGGGAGGCGTGGGCTCGGGCGCGGCTGCGGGTTTGGCGGGAGGTTCCGGCTCGGCCGCGGCTTGGGTGGGCGCTGCGGCAGCAGCGGGCGGTTCC
>NZ_JAAGNB010001156.1:0-14936 GCF_010550475.1 Amycolatopsis sp. SID8362 | reverse complement strand
CTCGACCACCGCGGGCGGGGTCACGTCAGGGTTCGGCGGCGGCGTCGCAGGTGGGGTGGACGCGGCTGGGGAGCTGCCCCCAGAGGCCGGCTGCGTCGCCGGGGCTGCGCTGGGACGAGCGTGGCGGGGTGCCGGGGCATCCGGCGGCGGATCACCGGGAACGGCGGGCGCGGCGGGTGGGGTCGCGGTCAACGGCGGCGGCGGGAAGGTGGGTGCCTGGCCGATGGCGGCGAGCGTCGTGTCGAAGTGGGTCATGAGGTCCGCGGCACGCGCGTGCGCTTCGGCCTGCCGCCGCTGCTGCTCCTGATCGGCGGCGAGCTGCCGGGCCGCGACGACCGGATCGGTGATCCGGTTCAGGCGCTCGTCGGCGGCACGGGCGTCGAACTCGACCGGCGGCACCGCCGCCATCTGCCGCTGGGTCTCCTCGAGCAGGGCGGCTCGTTCGCTCTGCTGCTGGGCCAGCGTTCCGGCCAGCTCCGCGATCTCGGTGACCCAGTGGCCGATGCGCGCGAACTGGACAGCCGCGCTCTCCCAAGCGGGTCCTTGCCAGTGCGCGTTCCCGGAGGTGAGGCTCGCGCCCAGCTCGTCGGCGAGCTCCGGCAGGAGGTCAGCGGCACCCGACCACTCGAATGCCTGGCGGTTGGCGGCGGAGACGTCGGCGTTCGTGGTGATCATCGTCAGCATGGTGGGGTGGTCGACGCCGTGCCACCACGTGCTCGGCGGGCTGTCGTCGCCGAAGCCGAGTGACCAGCTCTGCCCGATCGAGCCGGCCCCCTTTCCGGCGCATTCGGCGGCGGTGCGGTGCTCGGCGTCCGGGGCGTCGCCGATCCGGGCGACGGTGTCCTTCACCTGCGCGTTGCGGGCCAGCGTGGCCGCCCGCGCGATCGGAGAACCGTTCGGGGTCAAGCCGGTCATGCGAGGTACCCGTTCTGCTTGTTCAGCACCTGTGCGTAGGACTCGTCGGAGCCGGTGTAGCGGCGTCGCGCGAGCTCGAGGGCTTGGATGACCTTCTCCAGCATTTCGGTTCGCGCGCGGTCGATCGTGGGAAGCAGGCCCTGCTCGCCCACCGCGCTCAGCTGCACGCGGCGGGAGATCCACTGCGCCGCCGGCGAGTCGCTCAGTTGCACGCGGCCGCTGAGGGCCGTCGACATCCCGATCTTCTGGAAGGCGGCCTGCAGGCGCTTCAACTGCTCGATCAACGGCTGCGCGAAATCGTCGCTGACGGTGAACCCGCCGTCTCTGGCGTCGGCGTAGAACGTGTCCAGAGTGCTCACGGGCTGTGGGGCGGCGTCGGCCATGAAGTGTCGAACTCCTGGGAGTAGTCGTGGATCGAAGTGCTGGAGCCGTCAGTAGACGTCGCTGACGGCGTCCCGGATCGCGGCCGCGAGTGCGGCGGTGCCACCCGGGCGCAGCCGGACGGTGATCCGGGCGTCGTCCGTGGCCGAGCGCAGCAGGTAGCGGCCGGCCGAGGTGTCGAACCAGGCGATCGGTGCGGTGGTGGCGGGACGCGCGCGCCGACGGCCGTGCCCGGTCACGACCACCCGTCCGGAACCCAGCCGCTCACGGGACAGCGCCGCGGTCGCGACGTCGCGATCGGTACGGGTCCGGCCGTGGAACGGGCTGCTCGGCGCCCGGACCATCGACATGATCGGTTCCTGTTCGTAGCTGCGGGTTTCCTGCTCGTCCGCGGCCGCTCGCACGGCCAGCCGCGCCGCGAACGCCGAGCGTGGCGCCGGAAGCGCCACGTCTTCCTCGACAACCAGCTCACGGCCGGACGCGGCCGGCATGTCCGGCGCGGCGGCGGCCAGCTCGTCGATCCAGTCGTCGTCGGACAGCAACCGGAAGCCGATCTCGTCGTCACCGTCGACTTGGCTGACGACGAGGGCCTGCCTGCCGTCGCTGAGCCCGAGCGCGCGAAACTGCGCCCCATCCTCGTCGATTCCGCTCAGCGCGGCTTCGACCCGGCAGTCACCGAACAGGGAAAACGCGGTGCGCACGTGCGGGTTGATTGCGTCCTTGCCGGCCAAGCGCCGGTTGCGCAGCAGTTCGGTGGCGTGGTCCCGCTGGTCCGGGTCCGGGTCGACCGGGGGCAGGACCAGGGGGTAGCGGTTGACCGGAACCCGCAGCGAGTACCCGAGAAGCGCCGTTTGCGGCCCGTCGAGAACGAAACTGAACTGGATCGCCACGGACGCTCCCCACGCCTCGGCCGACACGAACGAAAACCGAGCGTAATGGCTCGGCGGGGAAATGGGAAGCCGGTTGTTGACTACAGAAAGTTATTCACATATCTCGGCAGATGGAGGAGGATGTAAATGCGTCGACCCTTTGCTTTGGTTCGTTTCGCCGTGTGCTGGGAGGGGCGAGAATGGTTCAGCCGCGAGGTTCACGACACCACCTGATCGTCGTAGCGGATGTCGAGGCGTTCGGGGATCCGCGACGGACGGATCCGGATCTCCAAGCCGTGCGCGACGGGCTCGACCAAATCGTGCGAACGGCGTTCGCCGCCGCCGGCCTAGCGTGGGCGGACTGCTACCACGAGACGAGCGGGGACGCGGTGCTCGCGCTCGTACCGGCGGACACGGGCAAGGCAGCGTTCGTGGAGACGGTGCTGCCCGCGCTGGTGGTGAACCTGCGGATCCACAACGACAAGCACCCGCCCGCGCAACGCATCCGGCTACGGGTCGCCCTGCACGCCGGAGAAGTCGGCTACGACGTGCACGGTGTGACTTCGGGGTCGTTGACCCGAGCATTTCGCTTGTGCAGCGCGCCGGCGTTGAAGGCAGCGTTGGCTTCTTCGCCCGGGGTACTGGGGGTGATCGCTTCGGATTGGCTGTTCACCGAAGTCATTCGCCATGTTCCCGCGGCCGCGCCGGGGACGTGGCGCTCGATCGCCGTCAGGGTGAAGGAAGTCGACACGACCGGCTGGGTCACGTTACCCGATCATCCCTACCTGCCCGATCCGGCCGCGGTGGACGGCGGCACGTCGGCCGGGCGACTTCGCGGAAACCCGCCCGCCAGGGTGCCGCGACAGTTGCCTGCCTCGGTGCGGGACTTCACGGGGCGGGCCGAACACCTGGCCGCGCTCGACGCACTGGTTCCCGACGATTCCGCGTCCGGTGGCGAACCGCTCGGGCGGGAGACCCCGTCGGTGGTGATCACCGCGGTCGACGGCGCCGGTGGAATCGGCAAAACGACCCTGGCCCTGCATTGGGCGCATCGTGCCCAGGACCGGTTCCCCGACGGCACCCTGCACGTCAACCTCCGCGGTTACGGGCCAGGGGAACCCACCGGCCCGTCGGACGCCCTGAACGGGTTCCTTCGCGCGCTCGGCGTCGCTCCCCGTGCGATTCCCGCCGACGCCGACGCACAGGCCGCACTACTGCGTTCACTGCTGGCGGGCAAACGAGTGCTGCTCATACTGGACAACGCCCACAGCGCGGAACAGGTCCGTCCGCTGCTGCCGGGGACCTCCGGGTGCATGGTGGTGGTCACCAGCCGCGAGAGCCTCACCGGTCTCGTCGTCACCGACGCCGCGCACCGGCTCACTCTCGACCTCCTGAGCCCGTCCGAAGCGCACGAACTGGTTGCCGGAATCATCGGCGCCGAGCGTGCCGTCGCCGAATCGGATGCCACCCGCGAGCTGATCAGGTTGTGCGGGCGGCTACCGCTGGCGTTGCGCATCGCTGCCAGCCGTGTCGCGGCCCACCCGCACCACGCGGTCGTCGATGTCGTCGCCGAGCTGGCCGACGACCGGACCCGGCTGGACATACTCAGCGAAGCCGCGGACGAACGATCCGCCGTTCGCGCGGTGTTCGATTGGTCTTACCGGCGCTTGACCACCGAGCAGGCCCGCCTGTTCCGGCGACTCGGCCTCCACCCCGGTCCGGACCTGTCCGCGGGCGCGGCGGCCGCGCTCGCCGAACTGCCCGTCGTCGACGTCCGTCCCTTGCTGTCCGCGCTGACGGCAGCTCACCTGATCGAACCCGCTCGCGGTGGCCGATACCGCTTCCACGATCTGCTGCGTGCCTACGCCGCAGATCGAGCTCACCGCCAGGACGCCGGCCGAGTCCGTGATCGAGCTGTCGAGTCCCTGCTCACCTGGTACACCCACACCGCTCGTGCCGCCGACCGCCACGTCCATCCGCACTACGTGCAGATACCCGCGGTCGTCGGAGAACCGGCGCAGCCGCATCCCCTGGCGGGTTTCGACGAGGCATGGGGGTGGCTCACCGCCGAACGTGCCAACCTCCACGCCGCACTCGAGCACGTTGCGGACCGCAGGCTCGACCACTTCACGATCCCGCTCGTCCATGTCATGCGGTTCCTGCTTTCCGCGGGTGGCCCGCAAGACTGGCTGGACGCCCTCCCACTCGGCGTCGCTGCGGCTCACCGGTCCGGCACACCCAGGCAGGAGGCCTTCTTGTCGCTTTCCAAAGTGGGGATCGCCTACTCGCTGAACCGCGATGGCCAGGCGGGCGACGAGCTCGGCCGCGTCGCCGCTCTGGTCGAGCAGATCGGCGACAGCTACCTGGAGTTGTGCCTGCTCAACTACCGTGGCTTGCTGGCCATTCAGCAGAAGCGATTCGAAGAGGCGGTGCAGTACCTCGTGGCGGCGCTGCCGCTGACACGGGGAATCGACACAGGACGCTTCGAAGCCGTGGTCGAGGGCAATCTCAGCAGTGCTTTCACTGGCTTGGCCCAGTACCGACGCGCGCTCGAGCATGGGGAGCGTGGGCTCGATCTGCGTCGGCGGGTGCGGGACGTCGTGGGGGAATCGACGGCGTTGACACGTCTGGCGCGCGCTCGGCGCGGCTTGGAGGACTTCGAAACCGCGGCATCGCTGTGCCGGGAAGCGATCGCCATCGGCCGTCGCAGTCCCCGCGAGCGCGACGCGACCATTGCCGATCCGCTGGATGTACTCGCGAGCTGCCTGCACCGGCTCGGCGACGTCAGGCAAGCGGTCGACTGCTGGCGGGAGGCGGCGGCCATCTACGACGAGACCGGTTACCTCCACAAGGCTGCTGAGGTTCGCGGTCGGCTGCGTCAGACTTCGAAGCTTGGCGAGCACAGCGACCAAGCACCTGCCAATGCTGTCTGGCAGATGTTTTGACCATCGCCGTCGCGGGGAGACCCGGCAGGCGTTCACTGTGTCCGGGATCCTGGTGGTGGTGCGGCCGCTCGCCGACGACCCGGCCCGTACTGGCCAGAGCGTCAACGCCGCTTCCGCCGGGATTCCCGACAACCCGTTGCGATGCTCCGGGCGCCGGGAATCCCCCAGTCGGATCAGCGGCGGCCCGGGGTGTTGTAGTTCGGGGCGTTCGTGGTGATCGTGATGTCGTGCGGGTGGCTCTCCCGCAGGCCCGCCGCGGTGATCCGCACCAGCTGGGCCTGCTGCAAAACGCTGATCGTGCGGGCGCCGACGAATCCCATACCGGCGCGGAGGCCGCCGTTGAGCTGGTACACGACGTCGGCCACCGGGCCGCGGAACGAGGTGCGGCCCTCGATGCCCTGCGGCACAAGGTTTTCCTCCGCGAGCACGTCGCCTTGGAAGTAGCGGTCCTTCGAGAACGACTTCTTGCCGTTGCGGGACTGCATGGCGCCGAGCGAGCCCATGCCGCGGTAGGTCTTGTACTGCTCGCCGTCGATGTACACGAGTTCTCCGGGTGCTTCCCCGGTACCGGCGAGGAGGCTGCCGAGCATCACCGTGTCCGCGCCGGACGCGATCGCCTTGGCGATGTCACCGGAGTACTGGATCCCGCCGTCCCCGATCACCGGCACCCCGGCGGCGGCGCACGCGAGCGAGGCCTCGTAGATCGCGCTGATCTGCGGCACGCCGACCCCGGCGACCACGCGGGTCGTGCAGATCGAGCCGGGGCCCACGCCGACCTTGACGCCATCGGCGCCCGCGTCGATCAGCGCCTGCGCCCCGGCGCGCGTCGCGACGTTGCCGCCGACCACGTCGACCCGGTCGGTGAAGAGGCGCTTCGCCGCAGCGACCGCGGCCAGGACGTCGTCCTGGTGGCCGTGGGCCGTGTCGATCATGAGGACGTCGACGCCGGCGTCCACCAGCAGCTTCGCCCGGTTGAGGCCGTCCTCGCCGACGCCGACCGCGGCGGCCACCAGTAGCCGCCCCGCCGTGTCACGGGCGGCGTCGGGGAACTGCTCGTTCTTCGCGAAGTCCTTGACGGTGATCAGTCCGACGAGCCGCCCACCGTCCTCGACGATCGGCAGCTTCTCGACCTTGTTCTGCCGAAGCAGCCGCAAGGCTTCCTCCGACGTCACCCCGACCGGGGCGGTGATGAGCGGCGCCTTGGTCATGACCTCGGCGACCGGGCGTCGCAGATCCACCTCGAACCGCATGTCGCGGTTGGAGACGATCCCGACCAGCTTGCCCTCGTCGTCCACCACCGGCACGCCGGAGATGCGGTACCGCGCGCACAGCGCGTCGACATCGGCCAGCGTCTGGTCCGGGCGGCACGTGACCGGATCCGTGACCATTCCCGCTTCGGAACGCTTCACGGTTTCCACCTGGCGCGCCTGAGCCTCCGCCGGGAGATTGCGGTGCAGCACACCGATTCCGCCCTGCCGCGCCATGGCGATCGCCATCTTGGCTTCGGTGACCGTGTCCATCGCGGCCGAGACGAGCGGCAGCTTGAGGGAGACGTTCTTGGTCAGGCGCGCGGTGGTGTCGACCTGGCTGGGAATCACGTCGGATTCCGCGGGCAGCAGCAGCACGTCGTCGAAGGTGAGGCCGAGGGAGGTGAACTTCGCCGGAAGGGGTTCTTCGCTGACCATGTGCTCGCGTGCGCCTTTCGCTGTTGACGTGGACCCGGCTCAGTGTAGGGGAGGGCCGGTGACCTGGATCGACGTGCCGGAGCGAGCCCGGTTCACCTGTTCGGCCGTACCCGCGCGGTGGTCGACCTCGGTGAGATCACGGTCACGTTGCCGGACCGGCGCTTTCCTTGGTTCACTTCGACCCGGCGACGGGAGGGTCGCCGGGGGTTTCGCGCCGCCTCTGGCGCGGGTAATCGGTGTGGGGGGAATTTCGTGCTGCGCGCAAGCGTGCGTCGAACGGTTTCGTTCGTCCACCATCCTGACGATTTCCCGGACGCGTGGCTGCATGGCAAAGAACAGAAGCTCCTCGACCTTTACGTGCCCGCGGCGGAAAAGTCCGGTTTGTGTTTCGAATTCGTTCCGGCCCGGGAACTCGTGCCGAGCGTCGGGCGCCGGCCGCACCTGTACCGCGGAGAGCGTGACCTGCTCGAGGATCGCGGCTGCTTCCTCCTCGAGCAGACCAGCGCCGACCCCCAGGCGGCCCAGTTCCTCGGGGCGATCTACGAAGTCGTCGCCGCCAGCGACAGCGTCCTGGTCAACCGCACGACGAAGGATCTCGAGTTCCTGGAGCGGGACAAGCTGGCGATCGCCGACCGGGCCGGCGCGCTGGGCGTGCCGCACCTGCCGACGCTGATCGTGCCGCCCGGCAAGCACGCGCAGCGCGTGCTGGCGCACCTGCCGCTGCTCGGCGGCGGCCCTTGGCTGCTCAAACCGCGCGAGATGTCGATGGGCCGCGCCGTGCTCAAGTTCTCGACCGAGGAGGAACTGCGCTCGGGGCTGGACCTGGTCGCCCAGAGCGGCAGCAGCTACCTGCTCCAGCCGTACCTGGCCAACGAAGGCGACCTCCGCGTCTACTTGATCGACGGCGTCGTGTCCGGCGCGCAGCTGCGCCGGCCCGCCGTGGGCGGCCTGCTGGCGAACACGAGCAGGGGCGGTCACGTCACCACGTTCGACGTCCCCGCTGAGCTCGGCGAGTGGTGCCGCCGGATCACCGACAGCCTCGGTGCCCGCTACCTCTGCGTCGACTGGCTGGTCACCGGGACGGGGTTCGTGCTCAACGAGTGGTGCACCACCTTGGGCGGCTTCAGCTTCCTTCCCTCGCCGCAGCGGGAAGAGCGCGCTGACGCGTTGTTCGCCTTCATCGCACGGGAGATCGAGCGAGCCGAACACCCGGTGCGCCAAGCCGTCACGGCTTGAGCCGGGCACGTTTTCCAGCGCTGGGCCCGGCACTCGCCGCGCCCGCGCACCATCGAACGGGGGAGTCGAGGATGAAGGGTGAGCTGGCGGAACTCGCGGCCACCACGCCGGGAGCGGAAACGCCGGTGGGCGCGGCGGAAGCCGCGCTGCTGACGGAAAGCCACCCGTGGTACGCCGACGGCCTGCGCTGGCTCGACGACTTCATCATGCGGCCCGACCGGCGGCTTGGCCGCCGTGGCGCGGTGTGCCCGTTCGTGGCGCCTGCCCTGGCACAGGACATCGTCTGCTTCACGACCCTGAGGTCCGCGGGACGGTCCGCGAGCGATGCCCACGAAAGCTGCTCGGTACTCGCCGACTTGTTCCTGGACCGGTTCGGCGGCAAACCCGAGTTCCGGTCGGCGGCGCTGCTGGCGTTCTTCCCCGACGTCGCCCCCGAGGACGCCCCGGCTTTCATCGACGGCGGACACCGGCTCCTGCGGATGCCGTTCGTCCGGCGGGGCCTGATGATCGGCGAGTTCCACCCGCGCAGCACCGTCGCGAGCGTGCACAACCCCGCTTTCGTGGTCGGCGCCGCACCCGTCCCGATCTTCGCGGTGCGCGCGCTTTCCGGGCACGACCTCATGTTCCTCGACCGCGACGACTACCCGCCCGCGGTGCGCTACGAATTCGTCCGGCAGTTCGACCGGTACCTGGGCGCTCAGCTCGGGTCGGCGGCGCGCGCCCGGCTGGACCGCCGTCTCGAATGCCTGCGCGACGCCGCACTGGAGGACGGAAACCGATGACGCTCCTGGACTTCCCGACGCTGTCCGCCGCGGTCTCCGCCTCGTTCGAGCGGTTCGCGGACCGGGTCGCGGTCGAGCGCGGCGATGGCACCCCGATCACCTACGCGGAGCTGCGCGAGCGGGTGGGCGGCGCGGCGTCGTCGGTGTTGAGCGTCCTGCCCGAAGCACCTGACGCGCAGCCCCTCGTCGCATTGGTGCTGGACCGGTCGGTGGACTACGTGATCGCCTTGCTCGGCGTGCTGCGATCCGGTTCGGCCTACCTGCCGCTCGATCCCGGCCAGCCCGCGGACTACCTCGGCCGGGTGCTCGGTGACGCGCGGCCCGCGGCCGTCGTCACCGACGCCGCCCACCGCGCGCTGGTCGCGAGCGTGTTCGACGGACCCGTGGTGTGCTTGGCCGACGGCGCGGCCGCGGGAGGGGTGCCGTTCCCGGCCGAGGGGCACGACGCGGCCTACGCCGTCTACACGTCCGGTTCGACCGGCACGCCGAACGCCGTGCTCGTCGGCCATTCCGCGATCCTGGCGTCCAGCGAGGCCCGGCTAGGGGTCTACGGGCCGGCGGAGCGCATCCCCCTGATGCATTCGGTCGCCTTCGACGTGACGGCAGGCACGGTCTGCTGGGCCCTGCTCGGCGGCGGCACCCTCGTCCTGCCCGACCGCGTGCTGAGCGACGTCGGCGCCACCGCGGCGATGCTGACCGCCCGGCGCATCACGCACCTGCTGTACCCGTCTTCGCTCTACGGCGTTCTTCTGGAGTACCTCGCCGAGGACCCGCCCGCCCAGCTGCGCAGCGTCAGCGTCGGCGGCGAGCGCTGGAGCGAAGCGCTCGTCGAACGGCACGCCGCGGTCCTGCCCGGCGCCGCGCTGCACAACGAATACGGCCCTTCGGAAGCCACGGTCTGGTGCAGCCAGGCGAAGGTGTACGACCCGGCCACCCGCACCACCGCGCCGCTCACCATCGGCAAGCCGATCGCCGGGACGACGTTCGTGCTCGACGCGCCGGACGGCTCCCCGGACCCCGGCGAGACGCCGGCCGAGCTCCTGGTCACCGGGGCCAACCTGGCGCTCGGGTACCTGGGCAGGCCGGAGCTGACCGCCCGGCGGTTCGTCACGCTCGCCTCCGGCGAACGGGCCTACCGGACCGGCGACCTGGTGCTGCGCACCGCCGACGGCGACCACGTCTTCGCCGGCCGGGTGGATCGCCAGGTCAAGGTCAACGGCAACCGCGTGGAACCCGGGCAGGTCGAGGACGCGCTGCTCGGGATTCGCGGGATCACGAGCGCGCACGTCACGACGCACCGGCAAGGCGAGAGCCCGGCACTGGTCGCCTATGTGGCCTCCCGCGGCGTTCCCGCGCCCACGGAAGCGGCGCTGCGCACCGACCTGGCGCGGCGGCTCCCGGCCTTCCTGGTGCCCTCGACCGTCGTCGTGCTGGCCGAACTGCCCTTCACCCCCAACGGGAAGGTCGACGAGGCGCGCCTTCCCGTGCCGGCCCGGCGCGGTGCGGTCGCCGTCGGAGCTCTGCCGCCGCTGGAGGCCGCGGTGCGCGACGCCGTCTCGGCGGTACTGGGCCGCACGGATCTCGACCCGGACGAGCTCCTCACCGCGCTCGGGGCGAACTCGCTGTCGTTCGTCCGGATATCCCTTGCGCTGAAGCAGGACCACGGCGTCGACGTGCCGATCAGCGACTTGTTCGCGCACCCGACGATCGCCGGGATCGCCGGGCTCGTGCGAGCCGGCTTCGCGACGGACCGGCCGCTCCCGCGTCCGGCCGAGCACGCCGACGTCACCCCGCTCAGCCCCCAGCAACAGCAGATCTGGTTCCTCCGGGAGCTGTCGCCTGACGCGCGCGCCTACAACGCGCAGTTCTCGCTCCACTTCGAGGGCGATGTCGACGTCGCCGTGCTCGAGCGCGCGCTCGCCGGGATCGTGGCGGACCACGAGATCCTGCGTACCGTCTTCGCCGAGGTCGACGGCGAGCCGGTGCAGCGCGTGGTGGCGCCGTGGCAGCCCCGGGTGGAGGTCGTCGACCTGCTCGCGGAGCACGATCCAGGCACGCGGGCCGCGGCCGGGATGCGCGCGGCCATGCGCATCCCGTTCGACGTCGGCGCGCTGCCGCTCGTGCGCTGGCACCTCTACCGGCTCTCGACGACCCGGTCGATCCTGCTCCAGGTCGAACACCACTTCGTCCACGACGGCTGGAGCGGTGCCCTGTTCCTCGGCGAGATCCGGGACCGCTACGCGGCGGCGCTCGCGGGCGATCGCCACGACGCGGCACCCGCGTTGCAGTACCGCGACTTCTGCCACTGGTACCGGCAGTGGCAAGGCACCCGTGACTACCAGGCGCAGCTGGAGTACTGGCGTGACCAGCTGAACGGCTGCCGGGAAGGCGTCACCTTCCCGGCCGACCACGAGCGCGGCGCGGCCCAGGCCTTCGACGGCGAGTGCCTGCGTGCCGACGTCTCCGCACAGCTCGTCGACCGGATCGACGAGCTGTGCTCGGCCACCGGCACGAGCCGCTTCGCGGTGTTCTTGACCGCCTTCGCCCTGCTCGCGGCCCGGCACTCCGGCGAGACCGACATGGTCGTCGGATCGGCCTTCGCCAACCGCCGCCTGCCCGGCACCGAATCGGTGCTCGGGATGTTCGTCAACGCGCTGCCGCTGCGCCTCCGCGTCGCCGAGGACGTGGCAGTCCGGGACCTGGTCGCTTCGGTGATGAGCGTCCTGCTCGGTGCCCAAGACCACCAGGAGCTGCCCCTCGTCGACGTCGTGAAACACGTCGACCTGGCGCGGGACCCGCGGCGCAACCCGTTGTTCCAGCTCATGTTCGCGTTCCACGACAGCCCCATGCCCCGCTTCGACCTGCCGTCGCTGCGGGGTGAGTTCCGCATCGAGCACAACGGTTCGGCGAAGAACGACGTCAACGTCGTGTGCGTCCCGCGCGCGGCCGCCGCGGGATCGGAGCGTCGCCACGACGGTGTGTCGGTGCTGTGGGAATACGACAAGACCGTGTTCCGGCCGGAGACGGCCCACCGGCTCCTCGGCGGCTTCCTGCACACCCTGACCGCGCTGGTGGACGCCTGGGACGGGCCGGTCGCCGACGTGGACGTGCTCCCGCCCGCCGAACTGGCCGCGGTGCTGGCGCTGGGCACCGGCTCCGTCGTGGACCCCGCCCGCGGGACCCTGCCCGAAGGCGTCCTCGACCGGATCGCCCTCGACCCCGCCGCGGCGGCCGTCGTCCAAGGCGACCGCCGCGTCAGCTACGCGGAACTCGGCGAGCTGGCCGACCGGATCGGGCACGCCGTGGCGCGGCTGGTCCCGGATCTGCGCGGCTCCGTCATCGCGATCACGTCGGAGAAGTCGCCGGAACAGATCGCGGCCCTGCTGGCGGTCACGCGGGCCGGCGGTGCCTACGTGTGCCTCGACCACACCGCCCCCGCGGCGCGGCTGCAGGTGATCACCGGGGACGCGAAGCCCGCGCTGGTCCTCACGACCGCCGGGAGCACGGTGTTCGACGACCTCGGTGTCCCGGTGGTGCGGCTCGACGACCTGCCCGCCGCACCGCCCGGCTGGGTGCCGGCCGCGGCCGCCACCCCGTCGTCACCCGCGTACCTCACTTACACCTCCGGGTCGACCGGCGAGCCGAAGGCCGTCATCACCACCCAGGCCAACGCGGTCACGGCGCTCGCCGCCCGGACCGAGTACTTCGGCGCCACCGCGCCGACGACGCTGGTGACGTTGCCCGCGGTGTTCGACGTCGCCGGCTCGATGACCTTCTGGACGCTGTGGCTCGGCGGTACCGTCGTTCTCCCGCGAGGCGAGGAAGCTCGTGATCCCGAAGCCGTCCGGGCGCTGACCGAGCGGCACGAGGTCACGCACGTCAACTTCGTCGCCTCCTTCTACGCCCAGCTCCTCCGCGGCACCCGGCCCGGTGGCTGGCACCCGGGACTCCGGGTGGTCGCCATCGGCGGAGAGCCCTGCACCGGGGAACTGGTCCGCCTGCACGCGCGGGTCCTGCCCCACGCGTCGCTGCACAACGAATACGGCCCCACTGAAGCCACTGTGTGGTGCTCGGCGAAGACCGTCTACCGTCCCGGAGAGCCGCCGAGCACCGACATCAGCGTCGGCACGCCGCTGGCCAACTACACCATGGTCGTGCTCGACGCGCGTGACCGTCCCGCGCCGATCGGAGCGCGCGGGCACCTCCACGTCGGCGGCCCGGGTGTCGCCGCCGGTTACCTCGGCCGCGACGAGCTGACCCGGCAGCGGTTCGCCGTCCCGGACCGCGGGCCGCTCGCCGGCCGGCGCCTGTACCGGACCGGCGACGAGGCGCGCCTGCGTGCCGACGGCGAGTTCGACCTCGTCGGCCGGCTGGACGACCAGGTGAAGGTCCGCGGCTACCGGATCGAACTCGAAGAGGTGCGTGCGACCTGCGTCGCGCACACCGCGGTGGGCGACGCGTACGTCAGCGTCGACCGCTCCGGCCCGACCGACCGCCTCGTCGCGCACGTCGTGCCCGAGCGCGGTCACGAAGTCACGCCGGCCGCGCTGCGGCGGTGGCTCGCGCGGCGGCTGCCGGGGTACATGGTCCCGAGCGCCATCGCGGTGCTGAGCGCGTTGCCGCTGACGGGCACGGGCAAGGTCGACCGCGCCGTACTCCCGCCCGCGCGGGAAGAAGCGGCCGCCGACGAGCCGGCGGCCCGTCCCACCGGTCCGGTGGAAAGCCTGCTGGCGGACGTGTGGTGCGCGGTGCTCGGCCGCCGGGCCGTCGGCGCCGAAGACGACTTCTTCGACCTCGGTGGCGACTCGCTGCTCGCTATCCGGATGGTGGCCCGCGCCCAGGCGGCCGGTGCCCGGGTGACTGTCGCCGATCTCATGCGGGAACGCACCGTGCGCGCGCTCGCGGCCCTGGGGCCCGCCGACGTGCAGCCCGCTGGGCGGCGGCCGGGCGGAACCACCCTGCCGCTGACCGGGATCCAGGCCTGGTTCTTCGCGCAGGACTTCGCCGAACCGGACCACTTCAACCAGGCGAGGATCGTCCGGGTGGCGCCGGAGGTCACCGACGTGGCCCTCACCACGGCCCTCACCCGGCTGACGCATCGGCACGACGCCTTCCGCACCGCCTTCACCAGCGACAGAGCAGGGTGGAGTGCCGTGCTCACCGAAGCGGCCGCTCCTGTCGAGCTGGTCTGGAGCGACGTCGACGTCTTCGACGACACCGCGGTCGCCGGCCACGCCGGCCGCGTGCACCGGAGCCTGTCCATCGCCGGCGGGCGGCTGTGGGCGTTCTCCGGGATCCGGGCCGCGGGCGGTGACCGCTTCCTGCTCCTGGTGCTGCACCACCTGATCGTCGACGCGGTCTCCTGGGACATCCTGCTGGGCGATCTCGGCCGTGCGGTCCACGGCGAGTTGCCCGGGCCGGCCCACGGGCTGCCCGCCGCGCCACCGCCCGAGCCGGACGCCGCCGAGCTCGCGCACTGGCGCGACCTCCTGGCCCGCGCCGCGGCGCAGCCGGAAGTCCCGCCACGTTCGGCCACCTTCGCCGACGCGACAGTCGTGACGCGCGTGCTTTCCGGGTCCGCGACCCGGTTTCTCGTGGACGACGCCGAGTCCTACGGTCTCGGTGATCCGGCCGCCTTGCTGCTCGCGGCGCTCGGCCGGTCGCTCGGGCAGCCGTCGGACCTGTACGTCTTCCTCGAAGGACACGGGCGCAACGACGTCGCGCACGCCCACGAGATCGTCGGCTGGCTCACGGCGTTGTACCCGGTGCGCTTGTCCGCCCCGGGGTCCGGCGGGCTCGTCGAAACGGCCCGTGCCTACCGGCGGCAGCTCGACGGCGTCCCCGGCGGCGGAGCCGGGTTCACGCGAGTTCACCACCAGTACGGCCGGACCGGGCACCCCGCCGGCGCGCTCCCTGCGATCACCGTGAACTACCTCGGCGAGCACCGCCCTGGTGCGGAGACCGGCCCGCTCACCCCGGTGGCACTGCCGACCGGGACGCCGATCGCCGGTGCCAACGTGCTGCCGACGCCGGTCGACGTGTCCGCGGCCGTCCGGGACGGCCGGCTGTCGATCCGGCTGGCCGCCGCGGATTCCGCGCTGCCGCCGGCCCGCGCCGCCGGCG
>NZ_JAAGNB010001107.1:0-43247 GCF_010550475.1 Amycolatopsis sp. SID8362 | reverse complement strand
CCCACCGCCGCCGGGCCGGCCCGCGCCCGCCGCCGCAAGCGGGTTCGTCACCCGCGCCACCAGCTCCTGCCCCGCGACCGACACGACCACCGTCACCGGGACCCTACCGGCGTGCCGGACCGCGTTGGTCAGGCATTCCTGCAGGATCCGGTACACCTCCCGGGACACCACCGCCGGCACCGCGGCCAGGTCGCCGTCGATCGAGGCCGTCACGGCGGTGCCCGCCAGCCGGGTCGTCTCCAGGAGCGTCGGCAGCTCGGTCAGCGCCGGGCGCGGCGTGCGGGACGCCGCCTCCTCGCGCAGCAGGCCGAGGACGTGGTCGAGGTCGTCGAGCGCCGTGCGGGCCGAGTCCTCGATCGCGCCCAGCGCGCGCTCGGTGAAGGCCGGGTCGGTGCGCAGCGTCCGCCGGGCCGCACCCGCCTGGAGGGTGACGACGCTCAGCGCGTGCCCCACCGAGTCGTGCAGTTCCCTGGCCAGGCGGTTGCGCTCGGCGAGCTGCTCGGTCCGGCGTTCCAGGCGGGCGATGCGGTCGGCCGCGCTCATCCCGAGCAGCCCCGTCGCGGCCCGGCGCAGCAGGCCGCCGATCGCCCAGACCGCGTACACCAGCAGCACCCCGCCGAGGACGAACACCGCGGGCAGCCACGCCGACGCCCAGCCCACCGGCACCGTCAGCGAGCCGTCGGTCGTCTCGACGAGCCGGCCGGTGAACACCGCGCCCACCGACAACCCGATCGCGACCGGGACGAGCAGGCTGAAGAAGCTGACGACGAACCCGGCGACGACGTGCAGCACGAACATCCCCGCGGCCTGCCGCCTGCCGCGGCGGGTGTGCGGTTTCGCCGGGGCGTCCGGCACCGGGTCGTCCAGCAGCTCGCGGACGGCGGTGGATTCGAGCACGTGCACCGCGGGCAGGAACGCCGTGCCGGCCAGCACGAGCAGCGTGAGCCCGCCGCCGATCACGGTCGCCCGCTCCATCGTCGTGACGAACGGCAGCACCGAAGGCACGGCGATCGCGGAGAACAGCAGGTAGGGCACGCTGATCGCGCCGCCGAGGACGAGGTAGACCCAGCGGCGGTAGGTCGCCTTGGCCGTCAGGGGGCGGAGAACGCGCACCGGCCGATCTTCGCAGCCCCGAGCGGCGCGCGCCTCCCCCTCGCGATGGAGCCGGTCACGGCGACGGCGTCACGACCGCGCGGCGGAAGTGGTCGAAGATGACCGACGTCCGGACGTCGACGATCTCCTTGCGCTGGGTCAGCCGGTCGAGGACGAACCCGCTCAGCTCGTCGTTGTCGGCGACCGCGATGTGCAGCAGGAAGTCGTCGCTGCCGGACATCACGAACACCGACAGCACTTCGGGCAGGCCGGTGACGAACGCGCGGAACGACTCGATCACCGCGCGGTCGGGCGGCCGCAGCCGCACGGCCACCATCGCCTGCACCGGACGGCCGATCTTCTTCAGGTCGACCTCGACGCGGTGGCCGCGCACGATCCCGCGGCGGGTCAGCTCCCGCACCCGTTCCAGGCAGGTCGACTGGGCGATGTGCAGGCGGCGGGCGAGCTCCTTGTTGGTCTGCTTCGCGTCTTCCTGGAGCAGGGTCAGCAACGCCGCATCAAGTTCGTCCACCGGTGCCTCGTTCTCCCCCGCGCCGAGCAGGATTCGGGATTTCCGGCACCCTACCGAATCCGGCGCGGAGCCGGCCGCATCGGCTCCGTGGTTTGTCTACGGTGGCGCCATGATCACCAAATGCGCCATCGTGGTCAGCGAAGAGCTGCCCACCGGGCTCGCGGCGAACGCCGCCGGTGTCCTGTCGGTGACCTTGGGCCACCGCGTCGACGGCCTGGTCGGGGCCGACGTCGAGGACGCCGACGGCGTCGCCCACCCCGGGATCATCGCCACGCCGCTGCCGATCCTGGCGGCGCCGCGCGCGAAGGTCGCCGCCCTCGTACGGGCCGCGGCCGAGGACGACGAGCTCTTCTTCGTCTCCTTCAGCGCGCTCGCCCAGAGCTGCCGGACCTACGCCGAGTACACCGGCCGGATGGCGGCCACCACCACGGCCGGCCTCGACAGCGTGGGCGTCGCCGTGCACGGGCCGCGCAAGCGCGTCGACCGGCTCGTGGGATCCCTTCCGCTGCTGCGCTGAGCTCAGCGCACCGACACGCGGGTCTCGGTCCGCGCCGCCGCGAAACCGTTGACCCACAACGACTGCACCTTCGCGGCCTCGGTCGCGTCCGGGTTCGCGTTCTTGCACGCCGTGCCCGGGCCGTGGCCGGACATCAGCTCGGTGCACGGGCCGCTGTAGTGGTCGGGCAGGCCGAGGTTGTGGCCGAGCTCGTGCGCGGCGATCCGGGTCGGGTCGTAGCCCTCGGCGACCTGGCTGGTGTCGAGGTAGATGTCGCCGCGGCCGTGGCCGTTGGTGTTCGTGTACGAGCCGCCGCTGTGGGTCTCGTGGAACTTGATCGTCGCGCTCGTGTTCCGCTTGACCAGCTTCACGTCGGTGACGGCGGCGTTCCAGTTGGCCGCGCCCTGGTCGATCTGGGCGAGGTAGTCCGGCGCACCCGAAGAGCTGTAGTACAGCGTCGTGACGGTGGCCGCCGAGGCTTCGGGAGCGAATCCCAAGCCCAGCGGGGCCACCAGGGCCAGTGCCGCGATCCGGGCGATCACGCGTGCGTCCATCGTGTCTCCTTCGTCCGATTCAGAGAACACTTCACCGTGGTTCGAGCGATCAGGTTAGAAGTCCACGAACAATGGCGGCCACGGCCGAAAGTAGTTCCCTCGCGGGAGGGAGCCGGGTCCCGCCGCCGCGTGAGCCGCCCGGGCCCGCCGCCGTGGTCTGCTCTCCGGCGTGGACATCCTGCTGGGCCTGCTGACCCTCCCCCTGTACGCGCTGGTGCTGTGGCCGCTCGTAGTGGCCTCGCGCCGGGTGCTCGGCGTCCGGATCGGCGCCGTGCGGGCGCTGTGCGGCGCCGGCTTCGGCTGGCTCGTCGCGGGCGGGATCGCCCAGGCGTTCCCGGTTTCCCTGCGGCACAACGGCGGCGCGGCGCTCGGCCTGCTGATCCCGTTGGCGGGCAGCGCTTTCCTCGCGACGCTGATCTTCCTCCTGGTCGCCGAGATGGCCCTGCCGAACGGGCTCCGGGTGCGCGCGCTGGGCACCAAGATCGCGCGCGCCCGCCGGTACTCGCAGATCAGCCGGATCGCCATCAAGCACGGGCTCGGCCGCTACCTCGCGGGCCGCCGCGACCCCGACCTCGCCCCGGGACGGCACGCCAAGCTCGCCCGGTCCCTGCGCCAGGCGCTCGAAGAGGGCGGCGTGACGTTCGTGAAGCTCGGCCAGCTGCTCTCGACCCGCGCGGACCTGCTGCCGCCGGTGTTCGTCGACGAGCTCGCGAAGCTGCAGGACAAGGTCGCACCCGCCCGCGCCGACGCCGTCTGGGCCGTGCTGACCGCCGAACTCGGTGGCTCGCCCGACGACGTCTTCGCCGAGTTCGACCCCGAACCGCTCGCGGCCGCGTCGGTCGCGCAGGTCTACCGGGCGAAACTGCGCGGTGGCGAGGAAGTCGTGGTGAAGGTCCAGCGCCCGGGCGTGCGGGAGCAGGCCGAGCGCGACATCGACATCGTCCGGCGGGTCGCCGCGGCCCTCGAGGAACGCGCGGACTGGGCGCGCTCGCTCGGCGTCACCGACCTGGCCGACGGCTTCGCCGAAGCACTCGCCGAGGAGCTCGACTTCACCATCGAGGCCCGCAACATCGCCGCCGTGGCCGCCACTTCCCACCCCGACGTCGTGCTGCCGACCGTCCACAAAGCACTGTCCACCGAGCGCGTCCTGGTGATGTCCCGGCTGACGGGCAAGCCGTTGGAAGCGGCGCCGCCCGCCGACCGCAAGCGGCTCGCGCGGTCGTTGCTGCGCTGCCTGCTCGACCAGGTCATGATTGGCGGCGTCTTCCACGCCGACCCGCACCCGGGCAACCTCATGCTGCTCCCCGGCGGCCGCCTGGGCCTGCTCGACTTCGGCTCGGTCGGCCGCCTCGACGCCGGCCTGCGCGGTGGCCTGCAGAACCTGGTGCTGGCGCTGGACCGCGGCGACCCGGCGGCCCTGCGCGACGGGCTGCTGGAGATCGTCGACCGCACCGGCGACATCGACGAGCAGCGGCTCGAACGCGCTCTCGGCGCCCTGGTCGCCCGCCACTTCGGCCCCGGCCGCACCCCTGGCATCGACCTGTTCACCGGGCTCTTCCGGGTGGTCGCGGACTTCCGGCTGAGCGTGCCACCGCCGGTGGCCGCGGTGTTCCGCGCGCTCGCGACGGTGGAGGGCACGCTCACCGCCCTGGACCCGGGCTTCGACGTGATGGCCGAGTCCCGGGCGTTCGCCGCCGAGCAGGTCGGCGCGGGCCTGCGCCCCGAGCCGCTGCGCCGCACCGCGGTCAACGAGGTGCTGGCGCTGCTCCCGGTGCTGCGCCGCCTCCCCCGCCGCGTCGACCGCATCGGCGCGGCGCTGGAGGAGGGCAGGCTGTCGGTCAACGTCCGGCTGTTCTCGGACGAGCGCGACCGGGACGTCGTGACCGGCCTGGTCCACGAGGTCCTGCTGGCGTTCGTGGGCGCGGCGACCGGCCTGATGGCGGTGTTCCTGCTGACCGGCACCGGCGGGCCCCGGATCCTGCCGGACCTGACGCTGCACCAGGTGTTCGGCTACAACCTGCTGGTGATCAGCGCACTGGTGGGCCTGCGGCTGCTGTTCGTCGTCTTCCGGCGATCCGGACGGCGGCCACGATCAGCCCGGTGAGCCCGGCCGCGGACAGCACCGCCCCGCCGAGGACCCACCACCGCACCCCGGTCAGGGTTTCGTCGGCGAACGGGGTTCCCGGCAGGCCCGCGTCGGTGAACGCGTTCGTGCAGGCCAGCGGCGACGGGTGCAGCACGGACCCGGTACCGACCACGAACCCGGTGACCGCGGAAAGCGGGACGACGCCGAGGACGCGCGAATCGCGGGCCCGGCCCCGCTCGTCCCCGAGCACGAACACCGTCCCGTCGTGCAGGCGCGTGAGGTAGGGCGTGGTGGCGGGCGGATCGTGCGCGTAGGCGTCCTGGCTGAGGTAGGTCTCGGTGATCGGCTCGCCGTCGACCACGAGCCGCCCGTCGGTGCAGCAGGCGACGACGTCCCCGCCGACCGCGACGACCCGCAGCGCCGACGACCCGGCGGAATCCGGGTGGGCGAACGCGCCGCGGTCGAACACGACCAGGTCCCCGCGGTGGACCTCCTCGCCGTGGCGGACGCGCACGACGGCCGAATCCCCCGGCTTCACGGTGGGGCTCATCGCCGCGCCCGGCACCCGGTAGGACCGGTAGTCGAGGAAGTCCGTGCCCAGGCCGTAGCCGGCTGCCCCGAACCCGAGGAGCAGCACGGCGATCCACCCCACGAGGACCGGGGAAATCCTGCGGCGCCTCGGCGGCGCGAGTTCGGTCACGGTGATCTATCGAGCCGCGACCTGCGCCGTTACCCCGTCCGCGGCGCGTACATGATCACCGCGACCCCGGCCAGGCACAGCAGCGCGCCGATGACGTCGTAGCGGTCCGGCCGGTAACCGTCCGCGACCATCCCCCACACCAGCGAACCCGCCACGAACACACCGCCGTACGCGGCGAGGATGCGGCCGAAGTGGGCGTCCGGCTGCAGCGTCGCCACGAAGCCGTACAGGCCGAGGGCGAGCAGGCCGCCGCCGATCCAGAGCCAGCCCCGGTGTTCGCGGATTCCCTGCCAGATCAGCCACGCGCCGCCGATTTCGCAGATCGCCGCCGCGAGGAACAGGAGGATCGAGCGCAGGACCACCCCGGGATACTAGCCGCGTGCCGTTCACGCTGAGTCATCCCGCCGCCGTGCTGCCGCTGGCGAGGCGGCCGCTGGTGGCGTCCGCGCTCGTCGCCGGGTCGGTCGCGCCGGACGTCTTCTGGTTCGTGCCGCGGCTGCCCGGGATCGGGCTGACGAAGACCCACGAGCTCGCCTCGGTCCTCTGGCTCGACCCGCTTCTCGCGCTGGTGATCCTGGCCGTGTTCCAGCTGCTCCTGAAGCGGCCGCTGCTCGCGCTCGCGCCGAAGCCCCTCGCCGAACGGCTTCCCCGCGACTTCAGCTGGCGGCGGCCGGGGTGGATCGCCGTTTCCCTCGTGCTCGGCGCCGCCACGCACGTCGGCTGGGACGCCTTCACCCACGAAAGCGGCGGCTTCCCGTTCCTGCGGATCCCGCTGGTGACCGGCGTCGACGTCGGACGCCTCATCCAGCTGGTCAGCACGATCGCGGGCGCCGCCGTCCTCGCCTGGTGGCTGCGGAACTGGTACCGCACCACGCCCCGGCGACCGGCGCCGGAACCGATCCGGCACCGGCGGCCCGTCGTGGCCTTCCTGGCCGCCGGTGCGCTGACCGGTGTGGCACTCGAACTACTGCCGTTCCTGGCCCACCACGACCCGATGACCCGGGCGGGCGTCGCCGGCAACGCCACCTACCTCGTGGTCACCGGCGCCGGCAGCGGGTTCCTGGTCGCGCTCGCGCTCTACGCCGCCTGGTATAGGGCGTTATACACAAAGCGGGCCACCCCGGAGGGTGACCCGCTTCGCGAGACCGGACTCAGACGGTGAAGCCGAGGGCGCGCAGCTGCTCGCGGCCGTCCTCGGTGATCTTCTCCGGGCCCCACGGCGGCATCCAGACCCAGTTGATCCGGAAGTCCTTGACGAGGCCGCCGCTGGTCAGCGCGGCCGACGTCTGGTCCTCGATGACGTCGGTCAGCGGGCAGGCTGCGGACGTGAGGGTCATGTCGAGGGTCGCCGTGTTGTCCGGCTCGACGCGGATGTCGTAGACCAGGCCGAGGTCGACGACGTTGATGCCGAGCTCGGGGTCGACGACGTCGCGCATGGCCTCCTCGACGTCCTCGATCTTGGCGAGGTCGAGGTCCTGCTTCGCCGTGGTCTCGGCGTCGAGGTCGGCGGCGGTCCGGCCTTCGCGAGCGTCGGTGGCGGTGTCTTCGGTCATGCTTTCTCAGCTCCGTTGGTGGTCCGGGCGACGGCGTCCTTGAAAGCCATCCAGCCGAGGAGGGCGCACTTGACGCGGGCGGGGTACTTGGCGACGCCCGCGAAGGCGACCCCGTCCTCCAGCACGTCCTCGTCCGGCTCGATCTTTCCCTTGCCCTGCATCAGTTCCACGAAGGCGTCCATGGTGGTGAACGCCTCCTCAAGCGTGTGGCCGACGACCAGATCCGTCAAGACCGACGTCGAGGCCTGGCTGATCGAGCAGCCCTGGCCGTCGTAGGAGACGTCGGCGACCTTCCCGTCGTCGAGCTTCACCCGCAGCGTCACCTCGTCGCCGCAGGTCGGGTTGACCTGGAACGACTCGGCGTCGAACGGGTCGCGCAGGCCGCGCCCGTGCGGGTGCTTGTAGTGGTCCAGGATGATCTCCTGGTACATGCTCTCCAGGTTCACCGCGCCACCCCGAAGAACTTCTGGGCCTCCCGGATGCCCGCGACGAGCGCGTCCACTTCGGACAGGTCGTTGTACAGGTAGAACGACGCGCGCACGGTCGCCTGCGCGTTGCAGGCCCGGTGCAGCGGCCACGCGCAGTGGTGGCCGACGCGCACCGCGATGCCGAGGCTGTCGAGCACCTGGCCGGCGTCGTGCGGGTGCACGCCGTCGATCACGAACGACACGGTCGCGCCGCGGTCCTTCAGGTCCGTCGGCCCGACGATCCGGACGCCCGGGATGGCGCCGATGCCCTCGAGGGCCGCCGCGGCGAGCTCGTGCTCGTGCGCCGCGATCCGGTCCATGCCGATGGCCGAGAGGTAGTCGACCGCCGCGCCGAGGCCGATGGCCTGCGACGTCATCGGGACGCCCGCCTCGAACCGCTGCGGCGGCGGCGCGAAGGTGGAGCCCTCCATGCGGACCATCTCGATCATCGACCCGCCGGTCAGGAACGGCGGCATGGCCGACAGCAGCTCGGTGCGCCCGTAGAGGACGCCGATGCCGGACGGGCCGAGCATCTTGTGCCCGGAGAACACCGCGAAGTCGACACCCAGCGCGTGGAAGTCGACCGCGAAGTGGGGCACCGACTGGCAGGCGTCGAGCACGGTGAACGCGCCGACCGCGCGAGCCTTCTCGACGAGCAGCGAAACCGGGTTGACCGTGCCGAGCACGTTGGACTGGTGCGCGAACGCGACCACCTTCGTGCGCGGCGTGATCAGTTCGTCCACATCGGACAGGTCGAGCCGGCCCCCGGGAGTCACCTTGAACCACTTCAGCGTCGCCCCGGTGCGCTGGCAGAGCTGCTGCCACGGCACGAGGTTCGCGTGGTGCTCCATCTCGGTGACGACGATCTCGTCACCCGGGCCGACGACGAAGCGCTCGGCCTCGGGGCCCGCGGTGGCGGCGTTGCCGAACGAGTAGGCGACCAGGTTGATGCCCTCGGTGGCGTTCTTGGTGAACACCAGCTCCTCGGCGTCGGCGCCGACGAACTCGGCGATCTTCGCCCGCGCGGACTCGTAGGCGTCGGTCGCTTCTTCGGACAGCTGGTGCGCGCCGCGGTGCACGGCGGAGTTCGACGTGAAGACGTAGTCGCGTTCGGCTTCGAACACCGCCTGCGGACGTTGCGAGGTCGCTCCGGAGTCCAGGTACACCAAGGGTTTCCCGTCGCGGACGGTGCGCGACAGGATGGGGAAGTCGGCCCTCAGGGCCGCCACGTCGAGTGGCAAAGAGCTGGCCGAGGTGGTGGTCATCGGGCCGACTCCTCTCTTTCTCGGTGTAGTGGGGAACGTCAGACGGACGCGGGCTCGGACTTGCCCACGTACTTGACGTAGCCGTTCTCCTCCAGCTCGTCGGCGAGCTCCTTGCCGCCCGACTCGACGATCTTGCCGCCGGCGAAGACGTGCACGAAGTCCGGCGTGATGTGGCGGAGGATCCGGGTGTAGTGCGTGATCAGCATGACGCCGACCTCGCTCGAAGCCTTGTACGCGTTGACACCCTCGGAGACGACGCGCAGGGCGTCGACGTCGAGACCGGAGTCGGTCTCGTCGAGGATGGCGAACTTCGGCTTGAGCAGCGCCAGCTGCAGGATCTCGTGGCGCTTCTTCTCGCCGCCGGAGAAGCCCTCGTTGACCGAGCGCTCGGCGAACTCCTGCGAGATCTCGAGCTTGCCCATCTCCTCCTTGACCTCCTTGACCCAGTGGCGCAGCTTGGGGGCCTCGCCACGGACCGCGGTGGCCGCGGTGCGGAGGAAGTTGGACATGGACACGCCGGGCACCTCGACCGGGTACTGCATCGCGAGGAAGAGACCGGCGCGGGCGCGCTCGTCGACGCTCATCTCGAGGACGTTCTCGCCGTCGAGGAGCACCTCACCCGAGGTGACTTCGTACTTCGGGTGCCCCGCGATCGCGTAGGACAGCGTGGACTTGCCCGAGCCGTTCGGGCCCATGATCGCGTGCGTCTCGCCCGACTTGATGGTCAGGTTGACGCCCTTGAGGATCTCCTTGGCGCCCTCGTCGGTCGTGACCGAGGCGTGGAGGTCCTTGATTTCCAGGGTAGCCATTTCTTCGATTCCTAAGTTCAGAGAGCGGTCAGGCGCCAACGGCTTCGAGTTCGGCTTCGATCGCGGCTTCGAGGCGCTCGCGCACCTCGGGGACGTCGATCTTCACCAGGATCTCGTGGAAGAACCCGCGCACGACCAGGCGCCGCGCGGCTTCTTCGGCGATCCCGCGCGACTGGAGGTAGAACAACTGCTCGTCGTCGAACCTTCCCGTCGCGCTCGCGTGGCCGGCGCCTTCGATCTCGCCGGTCTCGATCTCGAGGTTCGGCACCGAGTCCGCGCGCGCCCCGGGCGTGAGCACCAGGTTGCGGTTGAGCTCGTAGGTGTCGGTGGCCTCGGCCGCGGCGCGGATCAGGACGTCGCCGATCCAGACCGCGTGCGCGTCGTCGCCCTGCAGCGCGCCCTTGTACATCACGCGCGACTTGCAGTTCGGCACCGCGTGGTCGACGAAGAGGCGGTGCTCCTGGTGCTGGCCCTTGTCCGCGAAGTAGACGCCCAGCATCTCGACGTCGCCGCCCTTGTCCGCGAAGGTCGCGGTGGGCGAGATCCGGACGAGGTCGCCGCCCAGGGTGATCACGGTGTGCCGCAGCGAGGCGTCGCGGCCCAGCTTCAGGTGCTGCTCGGAGACGTGCACCGCGTCGTCGGCCCAGTCCTGGACGCTGACCACGGTGACCTTGGCGCCGTCGCCGATGACGAACTCGACGTTGTCGGCGTAGGTGCCGGAGCCGACGTGGTCGAGCACGATGACGGCTTCGGCGAACGCCTCGGCGCGGACCTGCAGGTGCCCGTAGGCGACCTCGCCCTCGCCCGGGCCGTGGATCCGCAGCACGGACGGCTTCGACGTCTTCGTCTCCTTGGGCACCGTCACGACGGTGGCCTTGGTGAACGCCGAGTACGCCTGCGCGGCGATCCGGTCGCTCGGGACGCCGGCCTCGCCGAGGCGTGCGTCGTCGCGGCCGACCGACTCGATCTTCAGCTCGTCCGCCGCGTCGGCGTCGAGGGTGATCTCCCCGGTGGCGGCGGCGGTGCCGTTGTGCAGGCCGCGAAGGCGCTTCATCGGCGTGAAGCGCCAGTTCTCCTCACGACCGCCGGGGACCTCGAAGGCCTCGACGTCGTAGGAGGTGAAGCGCTCCGCGCGGGAGGCCGCCGGAATGACGGCCCCCTCGCGAAGAGCTTCGGAAACGTTGTTCTCGGTAACCGACATGACTAGCCGACGGACCCTTCCATCTGGAGCTCGATCAGGCGGTTCAGCTCGAGCGCGTACTCCATCGGCAGCTCACGGGCGATCGGCTCCACGAAGCCGCGCACGATCATCGCCATCGCCTCGGCCTCGTCGAGACCGCGCGACATCAGGTAGAACAGCTGGTCCTCGCTGACCTTGGACACCGTGGCCTCGTGGCCCATCGACACCTCGTCGTTGCGGATGTCCACGTACGGGTACGTGTCCGAGCGCGAGATGGTGTCGACCAGCAGCGCGTCGCAGACCACGCTGGAGCGCGAGTGGTGCGCCCGCTTCGCGACCTTGACCAGGCCGCGGTAGGACGTCCGGCCGCCGCCGCGCGCCACCGACTTCGACACGATGGTCGAGGAGGTGTACGGCGCGAGGTGCTCCATCTTGGCGCCCGCGTCCTGGTGCTGGCCCTCGCCCGCGAACGCGACCGACAGGACCTCGCCCTTGGCGTGCTCGCCCATGAGGAACACCGACGGGTACTTCATCGTCACCTTGGAACCGATGTTGCCGTCGATCCATTCCATGGTCGCGCCCGCTTCGCACTTGGCGCGCTTGGTGACCAGGTTGTAGACGTTGTTCGACCAGTTCTGGATGGTCGTGTACCGGCAGCGGGCGCCCTTCTTGACGATGATCTCCACGACCGCCGAGTGCAGCGAGTCGGACTGGTAGATCGGCGCCGTGCAGCCCTCGACGTAGTGCACGTAGGCGTCTTCGTCGACGATGATCAGGGTGCGCTCGAACTGGCCCATGTTCTCGGTGTTGATCCGGAAGTAGGCCTGCAGCGGGATCTCGACGTGCACGCCCTTCGGCACGTAGATGAACGAGCCGCCGGACCACACCGCCGTGTTCAGCGCGGAGAACTTGTTGTCGCCGGCCGGGATGACCGAGCCGAAGTACTCCTGGAACAGCTCCGGGTGCTCCTTGAGCGCGGAGTCGGTGTCCAGGAACAGGACGCCCTGCTCCTCCAGGTCCTCGCGGATCTGGTGGTAGACGACCTCGGACTCGTACTGCGCGGCGACACCGGCGACGAGGCGCTGCTTCTCCGCCTCGGGGATGCCCAGCTTGTCGTACGTGTTCTTGATGTCCTCGGGCAGTTCCTCCCAGGAGGTGGCCTGCTTCTCCGTGGACCGCACGAAGTACTTGATGTTCTCGAAGTCGATCCCGGAGAGGTCCGCGCCCCAGTTGGGCATGGGCTTCTTCTCGAAGAGCTTGAGCGCCTTCAGTCGCGCTTCGCGCATCCACTCCGGCTCGGACTTCTTCGAGGAGATGTCGGTGACGACGTCCTCGTTCAGCCCGCGACGGGCGCTGGCGCCCGCTTCGTCGGAGTCGGCCCAGCCGAACGCGTACTTGCCAAGGGACTCGATGGTCTCTTCCTGGCTCAGTGGCGCGGTGGTGGGAGTGCGCTGCTCGGCAGCGGCAGTCATGCGGGTTTCCCTCCATTCGGGATCCGTGCTTCGCGCCCAGTGGGCACCGTGCTTCCCGGCTCGGGATGGGCCGGGTTACCCGTCGTGACGGGCACGTGTGTGGTGCACGCGGAATCACCGCGCGCGATGGTCGCCAGCCGCTGGACGTGGGTGCCCAGCAGCCGCGCGAACGCCTCCGTCTCGGCCTCGCACAGCTGCGGGAACTCCGCGGCGACGTGGGCGACCGGACAGTGGTGCTGGCAGAGCTGTGCGCCTACGTTCTGGCCTGGGGCCGGCGCGCCGACCTGACGGGTCGACGCAGCGTAGCCCTCCCTGCTCAGGGCGGTCGCCAAGGCCTCCGCGCGTGCCGCCGGATCACTCGAACCAGTGATCGCGGGGCGGTGCGGGCCGACCAGCTTCTCGACGCGCTGCTCGGCGAAGGCGCGTACGGCGTCTTCACCGGCGTGCTCGGCGAGGAAGCGGATGGCGGAGACGGCGAGGTCGTCGTAGGCGTGGCCGAACCGGGCGCGGCCGGGCTCGGTGAGGAGGAACAGCTTCGCCGGACGGCCCCGGCCCCGGGGCCCGCGGCGCGGCGCGTCCCGCGTCTCGGCTTCGCCGTCGGCGAGCAGCGCGTCCAGGTGCCGGCGGACGGCCGTCGGGCTGATCCCGAGCTGCTCGGCGACCACGACGGCGGTCATGGGACCCTGTTCCAGCAGCAGCCGGGCGACCTCTTGCCGGGTCTTGCCGTCGGCGCTGACCTGCGACGGGACGTGCGGGTGCGTGACACGCGGCATGTCGCCGCCCGCCTGGTCACCCGCCTCCGTCTTTTTCACAACACAAGTGTGTCTTATTTCCCCGCGGTCGGCAAAGGCGGGGTGTCCGGCAGTGACCCGACTCACTCCGGGGCGGACCGATACCCTGCACCCGTGGCAGTGGGTGAGCAGGACCAGCAGGCGGCGGTGATCGCGACGGAGGGCGCGCACCCGGTGACGCTTTCGCCCGTCCGCCCCCTCGAACCGCTCCCCCTCGAAGCCGACGAGCGGCGCGGGCTGAACGTCGTGCGCCGGTTCGGCACGGTCGGGTCGCTCTTCCTCGCCCTCGGCTCGCTCGGCGCCGGCGCCGCCCCGGTGATCAACCCGGTGCAGGAGATCCCGGTGCTGCGGCTGTTCACCCGCATCCCGACGGTGTCGCTGGCCATCGCCATCTCCGGGATGGGCATCCTGGTGCTGAGCTGGCTGATGCTCGGCCGGTTCGCCCAGCCCAGCCGCGAGCGGCTCGCGTCGCAGGGCCAGCTCGCGCGCACCATCGCGCTGTGGGTGCTGCCGCTGCTGGTGATCCCGCCGCTGTTCTCCCGCGACGTCTACAGCTACCTCGCGCAGAGCGAGATCGTGCACCGCGGCATGGACCCGTACGTGCTCGGCCCGGCGCAGGCCCTCGGCGTCGCCGACCCGTACACCGCGGGCGTGTCGAACATGTGGCGCGAGACGCCGGCGCCGTACGGGCCGCTGGTGCTGCGCCTCGGCGGCTGGCTGGCACCCCTGGCTGGCAACAGCATCGCGGTCGGCGTGCTGCTGCAGCGCGTGCTCGCGCTGGCCGGCGTCGTCCTCATCGTCTGGGCGTTGCCGCGGCTGGCGCGCCGGTTCGGCGTCCAGCCCGCGACCGCGCTGTGGCTCGGCGCGCTGAACCCGCTGCTGATCTTCCACTTCGTCGCCGGCGCCCACAACGACGCGCTCGCCGTCGGCCTGATGCTCGCCGGGCTGGAGGTGGGCATCCGGCGGCTGCCGATCCGGGTGAAGGGCGACACTCCCCCGCCGCTGGCGCGGGGCGAACTGCTCTACATCGGGCTGGGCGTGGCGATCATCACGCTCGGCGTCGCGGTGAAGCTGCCCGCGGTGTTCGCGCTGCCGTTCTTCGCCGTGATGGTCGCGCGGCGCTGGCACGGCAGGCTCAAGGACCTCTTCCTGGCGGGCGCGCCGATGGCGGCGTGGTTCGGCGTCGTGCTGGTCGCCGTCTGCTTCGGCACCGGGCTCGGCTTCGGCTGGTTCGGGGCGACGTTCAACACCCCCGGGCTGGTCCGGTCGTGGATCTCCCCCACCGCCGAGCTGGCCAACCTCTCCGGCGTCCTGGGCATCGCGCTCGGGCTCGGCAACCACACCAACGGCCTGGTGCCGATCCTCGGCGCGCTCGGCTACCTCGTCGCCGTCGCCATCACCTTCAAGTTCCTGTGGGACAGCTTCAAGTGGCGCTACCGGCCGATCATCGGGCTGGGCGTGTCGCTGGGCGCGGTGATGATCCTGCAGATCAACCTGCAGCCCTGGTACGTGCTGTGGGCAGTGATCCCGCTGGCGGCCGCGGCCGGGACGTCCCGCTTCCGGGTCGCCGCGACGGTGCTGTCCGCGGCCCTGCCGTTCCTGCTGCCGCCCACCGGCAGCACCTTCGACGGCCGCCCGTACGTGCTGCCGTTCGCCTACGTCGCGGCGATCGTCGTCTGCGGCGGCGGGCTGCTGATCGTGCGGCGGCTGGCACCCGTGCTGCTCTCCAGGCCGTCCCCGCGGCTGCCCGCGCGGGCCGAGCCCGTATCGTGACCCGATGTGAGTGCCCCCGCCGTCGAGATCACCGGGCTGGTCAAAAGCTACGGCTCCACCCGCGCGGTCGACGGTCTCGACCTGCGGATGGAGCGCGGCAGCCTGCTCGCCCTGCTCGGCCCGAACGGGGCCGGCAAGACCACCACCGTCGAGCTCTGCGAAGGCTTCCTCAAGCCTGACGCGGGCACGGTGCGCGTCCTCGGCCTCGACCCGGTCCGCGAGTCGGCGGCCCTGCGCCCCCGCGTCGGGATCATGCCCCAGGGCGGCGGCGCGTACCCCGGCGTCCGCGCCGACGAGATGCTGCGCCTGGTGGCGTCCTGCGCGGCGGCCCCGCTGGACCCGGCCTGGCTCCTGGAGACCCTCGGGCTGACGTCGGTGCGCCGCACGCCGTTCAAGCGCCTTTCCGGCGGCCAGCAGCAGCGCCTGTCACTGGCGTGCGCCCTGATCGGACGGCCGGAGCTGGTGTTCCTCGACGAGCCGACGGCGGGCATGGACCCCCAGGCCCGCCGCCTGGTCTGGGACCTGCTGGCGGCGCTGCGCCGCGACGGCGTCTCGGTGCTGCTGACCACGCACCTGATGGAGGAGGCGGAGGCGCTGGCCGACACGGTGGTGATCGTCGACCACGGCAAGGTCGTCGTTTCGGGCGCGCCCCAGTCGCTGACGACGGACGAAACCGGCGCGGCGGGGCTGCGGTTCAAGGCCCGCACGCGGCTCGACACGGCGCTGCTGACGGCGGCGCTGCCGGAGGGCTACGCGGTCCGCGAGTCGGCGCCCGGGACGTACGTGGTGGTCGGTTCGGTGGACCCGCAGGTGGTCTCGACGGTCACGGCGTGGTGCGCCCAGCAGGGCGTGCTGCCGGAGGAACTGCAGGTGGGCAAGCGGACGCTCGAAGAGGTCTTCCTGGAGCTGACCGGACGGGAGCTGCGGGCATGACGGTTTTCGAGCCGGGCACCTTCACCCCCGCTCCCGGCCGCGGGTCGCTGGGCCGGATGCTGCGCACGCACGCGCGGGTCGAAGCGAGCCTGACGCTGCGCCACGGCGAGCAGGTCCTGCTCACGCTGCTCATCCCGCTGGCGCTGCTCATCGGGTTGTCCCTGCTGGACATCCTGCCGGCGTCGTCGCTGGGCTCGACGTCCAAAGTGGACTGGATCACGCCCAGGATCCTCGCGCTGGCGGTGATGTCCTCGGCGTTCACCGGCCAGGCGATCGCACTGGGCTTCGACCGGCGCTACGGCGTGCTGAAGCGCCTGTCGGCGACGGCGCTGCCGCGCTGGCTGCTGGTGGCCGGGCGCGTGGTGGCGGCGCTGGTGGTGGTCGCGCTGCAGTCGGTGATCATCGGCGTGGTGGCGGCGTTCCTGGGCTGGTCGCCGTCGGCTTCCGGGCTGTTGTCGGCTCTTGTGCTGCTCGTCTTGGGGACGCTGGCGTTCGGCGCGCTGGGCGTCCTGCTGGGCGGCGCGTTGCGCGCGGAAGCCGTGCTGGCACTGGCGAACGTGGTGTGGTTCGTGCTGCTGCTGGCGGGCGGGATCCTGCTGGCGCCGTCGTCGTTGCCCTCGGGGCTGGCTGCCGTCGTCGAACTGCTGCCGTCAGGCGCGCTGGCGGAGGGCATGCGTTCCGCGCTGGTCGACGGGGCGTTCGCGCCGGGGCCGATGCTCGTGCTGGCGGTGTGGGCGGTGCTGGCGGGCGCGTTGGCTTCGCGGACCACGAAACTCACCTGAGTCCCGGTGCAGGTTGTCGTGAGGGTTCAGTCGGGTTAGAACCCGACTGAACACTCACGAGTCCCGGCGCGCACGTGACCTAGGTCCCTTGTGGCCGCGCCGGCGTTCTGGGCGCCCGGACCTGCCGGAAGCGCGTTTTCCGGGCGCTCTACCATCGATGGGTGCCGTTCACCAGCCTCGTCGCCCGTCTGCCGTTTCCGTCCGCCGCCGTGCAGCGGGCCGTCGGGATCGCCGCGGTCCTCGCGCAGGCGCTGATCGGCGTCACCGGCTCCATCGTGCGCGTCACCGGGTCCGGGCTCGGCTGCCCGACCTGGCCGCAGTGCGTCGCCGGCAGCCTCGTGCCGAAGCACGACTCCGGGATCGACGCGCTCAACCAGTGGATCGAGTTCAGCAACCGGATGCTGACCGGCGTCGTCATCGCCGTGGCCGCGGTCGCCGTCGTCACCGCGTGGCGCGTGCAGATCGACCACCCGGGCCGCACGCGCCTGGTGAAGCTGGCCTGGACGATGCCCGGCGGCGTCGTGCTGCAGGCCGTCGTCGGCGGCCTCACCGTGCTCGCGAAGCTGGAGTGGTGGACGGTCGCGATCCACTTCCTCGCCACGACCCCGCTCGTCTGGCTCGCCGTCCTGCTGCTGCGCGCGTTCCGCGAAGGCGACGAGCCCGCGAAGCCGCTGGTTCCCGCCGCCGGCCGGGGCATCCTGGTCGCGCTGGCCGCGGTGATGTGGCTCGTCCTCGCGGCGGGCACCACGGTCACCGGCGCCGGCCCGCACAGCGGCGACCTCAACACCCACCGCCTGGACGCCCCGGTCGAAGCGCTCGCCCAGGTCCACGGCGGACTCCTGGTGCTCTACCTGCTGCTGCTCGCGGTGTTCGGCCTGCAGCTGATGCGCGTCGGCGCGCCGAAGAGCCTGTGGCGGCGCTACACGGCGGTCTGGGTGATCGCGCTGGCGCAGGGCGGTCTCGGCTCGCTGCAGTACGCACTGGGCGTGCCGGAGGCCATGGTGTCGTTCCACGTGCTCGGCGCGATGGCGGTCATCATCGCGACGGCGACCCTGTGGACCGGCAGCCGCGACCGCGGCCCGGTCGTCTCGCTGGAACCCGCTCCGCGCGAACTCGCCGCCGCCTGACCGCAACGCACTGGTAACTGCGCGTCGAGGTGCCCGTTTCGCCCGTGGGTTACTGTTCGCGCCATGACCTCGCGCGCCGCCCCCAAGCCGCTGATCTCCCACCGCCGCGGCACGGGCGAGATGATCGTGCTCAAGACGTTCCTGCTCGTGCCGTTCGCGGCGCTGCTCGTCGCGGTCCCGCTGGTCTGGGGCTGGGGCATGACCTGGCTCGACCTGATCCTCGCCGCGGTGTTCTACGTCTTCGCGACACTGGGCGTGACGGTCGGCTACCACCGCTACTTCACCCACGGCGCGTTCAAGGCGTCGCGCCCGCTGCGGGTGGCGCTGGCCATCGCGGGCAGCATGGCGGTGCAGGGTTCGGTGATCTTCTGGGTGGCCAGCCACCGCCGCCACCACGCGTTCGCCGACCGCGAGGGCGACCCGCACTCCCCCTGGCTGTTCGGCACTTCGCCGTCGGCGTTGCTGCGCGGCTTCTGGCACGCGCACATGGGCTGGATGTTCGGCCGCGAGGTGACCAACGCGGACCGCTTCGCCCCCGACCTGGTCGCGGACGGCGACCTGCGCTGGGTCAGCCGTCACTTCTGGCTGTGGATCACCCTGAGCCTGGCGCTGCCGGCGGTCCTGGGTGGGTTGATCAGCTGGTCGTGGTGGGGCTTCGTGACGGCGTTCTTCTGGGCCGGGCTGGTGCGCATCGCGTTCCTGCACCACGTTTCGTGGTCGGTCAATTCGGTGTGCCACCTGATCGGCGAGCGGCCGTTCGCGAGCCGCGACAAGGCGGCGAACTTCTGGCCGCTGGCGGTGCTGTCGATGGGCGAGTCCTGGCACAACTCCCACCACGCGGACCCGACGTGCGCGCGGCACGGCGTGCTGCGGGGCCAGGTGGACATCTCGGCGCGGGTGATCCGGACGTTCGAGCAGCTGGGCTGGGCGACCGACGTGCGGTGGCCGAGGGCGGATCGGCTGGCCGCCAAGCGGGCCTGATTTCACCCAGGGTAGTCTGTTCTTGCAGAGAGTCATCTGCATCTTCAACAACTACAGAGGGAGAGAGCGCGTGGTGCACCACGACCACGCCGGTGGCGGCGAAGGCGGCGGGAACACCGGCAACTGAGGTCAGCGCGCTCCAGGGAAGGGAATGAAGCCACGTTGGCGTGATGTGGCTTCGTTTTCACCGCCGCGGCCAGCGGAACGCGATCCCGTACTCCTCCCTCGGCTGACAGCTCCCTTCGAAGGTGTGCTGCACGAACCCGTCCCCGACGTCGAGCAGGCGCGGATCACCCGGCGCCGGCCGCCGCAGCCGTTCCACCTCGAGCTGCTCCGCGTACCACCAGCAGGCAGCCGGCAAGCAGGCCTCGTCGAACTTCACCCGGATCGTCAGCCCGCCCGGCGCCACCCCGTGGTGGTCGACCTTGACGTTGATCCACCGCCGCACTTCGTCGAGTTTCCCGTCCAGCGCCTCGGAAACGAACGCGTACGGCTCGTCGAGCCGCAGCTTCCGCCGGAAGCGCAGCCGGGCTCGCACGGGGTCGCCCGGGTCCTCGCCGGGCACCGCCGCCAAGCGGCAGTTCCACAGGGCGACCACGGGCAGCTCGGCGAGGTTCCCGGTCCACCCCGTCCCCGCTTGGACGTCGTAGCCGTCGAGACCGTCCTTGCGCGCGACGATGTCCCGCTCGGTGATGCGGCGCAACGCCGTCCGCCGGTGCATGACGACGGTGATCAGCATCCGCTCCACGAACACGGGTTGCGCGCCCTCGGACGGCGCGCGAAACCCCTCCGGGCTTCCGCTGCCGGGCGGTGTTCCCGTCATGGCCGACCGCCCGATCTCCACGTAGGGCAGCCAGTCTTCGCCTTCGAGGTGCCCGAGCCGGCCCGCCACGGCGGCGGCGAGCATTTCGAGCGCGCCGGCCCAGGCTTTGTTCATCGGCGTGTTCGACAGCGGTTTGCGGCCCCCGAAAAGACCGCGCACCTCGGCCAGCTGGCCGAACCGCTCCCCCAGGGTCGGTGCCCAGCCGCTGTCGGGAACGGGCGGCAACCGGAACGCCGCCAGCAGGACGAAATGCTCCCGCGGTTCCACCACCGACCCCAATTTGCCGATTTCGTCGACGACGAGTCCCCAGACCGCGAATGCGCGCGTTTCCGGGCAAGCCGACGGCAGTGAAGCGGTCGGGGCGACGAGGCAGCCGAGCACGTTCGCGGAGCCTGCCGACGACGACTCGGCCGCACGCCTGAGGGCTCCGAGCAGGTCATCGTCGCGGCGCCGGGCCAATGATCCCAGCGCCGCCTTTTCGGGAAGCCCCGGCAAAGATCGACAATCCGCAGAAAAGTCCGGCAAGCAGAAACACCTCCGCACCACCAAAGATCATTTCCGATCGCAGCCCCAGCGCGGCACCCTGAAAGGGGCGTACTAGTACACCATAGAGAGGGGTAGTACGGTGGGCAATGGGGAACGCGACCGGGACGATTCCCGGGGGCTGCGGAAATTGATCAAAGCCGGCTTGACAGGAATCGGCGGGCTCTATTTGATCACCGGCTCGATGGCCGTGACCACGATCGGCGCGGTCGTCGCGCTGGCGCTCGCCGCGGTGCAGCGACCCGGCCGATGACTACGCCAGCTGCTGCCGTACCGCGGAAGCGAACCGCAGCGCCGCAGCCGGGTCGGTCTGGCGGAAGCCCAGTGACGGCTCCGTCAGCTCCAGCTCCAGCAGCAGCGGCTTCCCGTCCGCCCCGCGCACCAGGTCCACCCGGGCGTACAGCAGCTCGGCCCGCAGGATCCCCAGCAGCGCCGAAGCCGCGTCGAGGACGTCTTCGGCCAGCGCCACCGCTTCCGCGGGCGGCGAAGCCGGCGCCAGCTTCTCCGTCAGGTACAGGCCCGAGGCGTCCATTGTGGACCCCAGCATCGCGCCCTTCGAGAAGGCGTGCGAGTAGATCCCGCCCAGGTAGACCAGCGCCAGCTCGCCCGAAGTGTCCACACTGGACTGGTACGGCTGGATCAGCGCCGTGTGGCCCTCGGCGTGCAGCGCGGCCACGTGCGCGGAAGCGTCGGCACCGGCGGCGAACCGGGCCGCGCCGCGCGAGCCCGCGCCGACCGACGGCTTCACCACGAAGTCCGTGGCGGGGAACCGGACGTCGTCGCCGGGGGCGACCAGTGAGGTCGGCACCACGGCCAGGCCCGCGTCGAGCAGCTCGGCCAGGTAGGTCTTGTCCGTGTTCCACCGGACGACGTCGGCGGAGTTCAGCAGCGACGGGACCGATTCGCACCAGTCCAGGAACTCCGGCCGGCGGGCGGCGTAGTCCCAGGTCGCGCGCAGGACGACCGCGTCCGCCGAAGTGAAGTCGAACGACGAGTCCCACGGTGCCCACGACACCGAGAAGCCCAGTGAAGCCAGCGCGGGCACGACGGCGTCGTCGTCACCGTCCCCCTCGGGGAGCTCCGAACAGCTGACCAGGACCGCGGTGGGGCTCACTTGCCCGCCATCTTGCGGCGGTGCTCCGGGCCGATCTTCGTGGCCTGCACCGTCTCCGCGTCCCACGTGGCCGGTGAGAGGTCCTCAACGGCCTCGACCAGCGCCTCGCCGGTCGCGACGGTGGGCACCACGACGTCCCCGAGCGCGCCGTCGGCGCCGACGAGCACGACGCGGGCGCCCGCCCGGCCGATGTTCTCCACCACCGCGCGGGACGGCTTGCCGTGCGCCTTCACGAACTTGCGGGCCGCACCCAGCTGCGCGCTGGTCGGCGGAACAGTCTCTTCAGCCACGTTCCGAACCATAACTAACAACCCGCCGGAACGCGGAACAGCGTGGCGTCGGCCATAGTTGCACCGGGAGAACCCGACCCGAGGAGGACTCATGCCCACCGCAGTGCAGGTGACGAAGACCGGCGGCCCGGAAGTGCTCGAACCGGCCGAAGTGGACGTCGCGGCCCCGGGGGCCGGCGAGCTGCTGGTCGACGTCGCCGCGGCCGGCGTGAACTACATCGACACCTACCAGCGCCAGGGCATCTACCCGATGGAGCTGCCCGTCGTGCTCGGCCTCGAAGGCGCCGGCACGGTCGTCGAAGCGGGCGAGGGCACCGGCTTCGCGCCCGGCGACCGCGTCGCGTGGCAGGGGTCGATCGGCAGCTACGCGGCCCGCAAGCTCGTCCCGGCGTCGGTGGCCGTCCGGGTGCCCGAGGGCGTCTCCCTCGAGACCGCCGCCGCGACGATGCTGCAGGGCATCACCGCGCACTACCTGGTCGCGTCGACCTTCGAGGTCAAGCCCGGCCACGACGTGCTGGTGCACGCGGCCGCCGGCGGGGTCGGGCTGCTGCTCGTCCAGCTGGCGAAGGCGCGCGGCGCCCGGGTCATCGGCACGGTGTCG
This sequence comes from Amycolatopsis sp. SID8362, assembly GCF_010550475.1. NCBI lineage: Bacteria > Bacillati > Actinomycetota > Actinomycetes > Pseudonocardiales > Pseudonocardiaceae > Amycolatopsis > Amycolatopsis sp. SID8362. The sequence goes on along the minus strand of NZ_JAAGNB010001107.1, from coordinate 21,283 downwards.
ACCGAGGAGAAGGAGAAGCTCGCCCGCGAAGCCGGCGCCGACGAGGTCATCCGCTACGACCGCGACGACTTCGCCAAGCTCACCCGCGAGCTGACCGGCGGCGAAGGCGTCGACGTCGTCTACGACGGCGTGGGCAAGGACACCGTCGACGGCAGCCTCGCCAGCCTCAAGGTCCGCGGCCTGCTGGCGTTGTTCGGCGCTTCGAGCGGCCCGGTCCCGCCCCTGGATCCGCAGCGCCTGAACGCGGGCGGCTCGCTGTACCTGACCCGCCCGACGTCCGTGCACTACACGCGCACGCGCGAGGAGATCGACTGGCGCTCGAAGGAGCTGTTCGACGCGATCCTCGCCGGCGAGCTGACCGTCCGCATCGGCGGCAAGTACCCCCTGTCCGACGCCCGCCGGGCCCACGAAGACCTCCAGGCCCGGCGCACGACCGGCAAGCTCCTGCTCATCCCCTGACCGGTCAGCCCCGGTTGTCGGCCACCGAGACGGCGTCGGTGACGAAGACCAGGGTCTCGTTGGGCTTGATCCCCCGGCCGCCCTCGCCGTAGGCCAGGTCGGGCGGGATGATCAGCAGGCGGCGGCCGCCCTGCTTGATGCCGGTGAGGCCCTGGTCCCAGCCCGGGATGACCTCGCCGGCACCCAGGTTCAGGTCGAACGGCTCACCGCGGTCGTAGGAGTTGTCCAGCACCTTCTTGTCCGACCACGTCACGAGCAGGTAGTTCATCTTCAGCTTCTGCCCGGCCGCGGCCGCGGGACCGGTGCCGCCGGACAGGTCCTTCGTGATCAGCTTCTTCGGCGGGTCGCAGTCGTCCGGGACGGTGATCTCGGGCTTCTCGCCGAACTTCCCCGTCGTCTTGATGTCGTCCGCGGTGCACTCGCGGCCCTTGCTCTGGGTCGCCGGGGCGGCATTGGACGAGGGGACGGCCGGGCCCGCCGGGGCCGCCGTTTCGGTCTTGGCGTCCTGGCCGCACGCGGCCAGCGACAGCGCCGCCGCGGCGACGACCACGAACTTCCCGATCTTCTGCATGCGAGGCACCCTAGCCAAGCACGGAGAGTGCCGGTACCTCGTCACCGGTCCGGACCACGCCGAGCCGCCGGGTCGCGCGCGTCAGGGCCACGTACAGGTCGTTGAGCCCGCGCGGCGAACCCGCGACGACCTCGTCCGGCGCCACCAGCACCACCGCGTCGAACTCCAGGCCCTTCGACCGCTCGACCGTCAGCACGCTCAGCCGTTCGTCCGACGCCCCGAGCAGCTCGGAAACCGCCTCGAGCCGGGCGGCGGGCACCAGCACCGCCACCGTGCCACCGTCCACTTCGGACAGTTCGCGCGCCACCAGCGCGGGCAGCTCCGCCGGCAGCGAGGCCACCCGCGCCGACCACGGCGGCACCCCGGTCTCCCGCACCGAAGACGGCGCCTCCAGCTCCGGGGACACTTCCGCGAGGACCCGCGCGGCCACGGCCATGATCTCGGCGGGCGTCCGGTAGTTCACGGTCAGCTCCTCCAGCCGCCACCGGTCCGCGACGTACGGCGAGAGCACCTCGCCCCACGACCGCGCCCCGCCCGCCGCGCCGGTCTGGGCGACGTCGCCGACCAGCGTCATCGAGCGGTTCGGCGAGCGGCGCATGAGCAACCGCCAGTCCATCGCCGACAGCTCCTGGGCCTCGTCGACGATCACGTGCCCGAACGTCCAGGTCCGGTCCTGCGCCGCCCGCTGGGCCGCGGTCAGCTCGCTGCGCGCGACCTGGCGCTCGGCGAACAGCTCGGCGTCGAGGACGTCGGAGACGCGCAGCAGCTCCTCGTCGATGATCTCCTCGTCCTGTTCGAGGATGTCGAGCACGCCCTCGGCGTACGCGCGGTCCTCGCGCTCACGGCGTTTGCGCTCGACGCGGGCTTCGGTGTCGTCGACGCCGATCAGCTCGGCCAGCTCGTCGAGCAGCGGGACGTCGGCGGGCGTCCAGCGCGCGTCGCGGCCGCTCTCCAGGAGCGCCTGGTCCGCGGCGGGTAGCAGCTTCCGGGCCGCGCTCGCGAGCCGTTCGCGGTCGGCGAACAGGTCGTCGAGGACGCCTTCCGGGGTCAGCACGGGCCACAGTTCGTTCAGCGCCGCGGCGATGTTCTCGTCGGCCGCCAGCTCGGCCCGGATGTCCTGGAGGTCCTGCCCGTCGAGCAGGTCGTCGCCCAGCTTCCGCGCGGCCTGCCGGGTCAGCGCGTCGAGGACGTCGGAGACGAACAGGCGCCGCGCCGGGTTGTGCGGGCGGCGGGAGCGGCGGGCGCGGGTCCGGGCGTCGGTGCAGGTCTTGCGGTCCAGCCGCAGCACGTCGTGCTCGTACTCGATCTCCAGCACCGGCTCGGGCACGCGCTGGCGGTCGCGGACGGCGTTGGCGAGCACGTCGGCCATCACCAGCCGGCCCTTGACCTCGGTGGTCTCGCGGGGTTCGGCGCCGTCGGCGTCCAGGCCCGGGTAGAGCTGCCCGATGGTGGCGAGCAGCACACCGGTCTCGCCGAGCGAGGGCAGCACCTGGCCGATGTAGCGCAGGAACGTGCTGTTAGGCCCGACGACCAGCACGCCGCGCGTGGTGAGCTGCTGCCGGTGCGTGTAGAGCAGGTAGGCCGCGCGGTGCAGCGCGACGGCGGTCTTGCCGGTGCCCGGCCCGCCCTGCACGACCATGACGCCGCCGAGCGGGGCGCGGATGATGCGGTCCTGCTCGGCCTGGATGGTCGCGACGATGTCGCTCATCTCACCGGTGCGCCGCTGTTCGAGCGCGGCCAGCAGCGCGGCCTCACCGGCCAGTCCGAGGTCCTGGCCCTGGTCGGCGGCGGTGAGGTCGAGGACCTCGTCGTCGAAGCCGGTGACCTTGCGGGTCAGCGACCGCAGGTGCCGCCGCCGGCGCACCCCTTCGGGCGACGCCGCGGTGGCGAGGTAGAACGGCCGCGCGACCGGCGCCCGCCAGTCGACGAGCAGCGGCTTGTAGTCGTCGTCCTCGTCGAACAGCCCGAGCCGGCCGATGTAGGTGGTTTCCTCAGTGCTCTCGGGGACGAAGTCGAGCCGTCCGAAGGCAAGGCCCTGCTCGACGGAGCCGAGCTGGGCGAGCCGGTCGGTGTAGAGGGTGGTGGCGACGTCGCGTTCGGTCCGGGCCTGCGGGGTGCCGCCGGTCTGCCGCAAGGTCTCGTCGAGGCGGCGCTGGGCGTCGACGCGCTCGGCGTCGAGCTTCGCGTAGAGCGTGGTGACGTACGCCTGCTCGCGGGCGAGCTCGGCGGAGAAGTCGTCCGAAGACAAAGATCCTGCTTTCGCCTCAAGGAAAAGAGCCAACGAAGTGTAACGGCGGTCGCCGCGCGATCATTCCGTCCCGAGGGCGCAGTACGGGGAGATCTCGCCGGCCCGGACGGCGACGGGCAGCACCTTCTCCCCCGGCGCGCACGACACCTCCGCCGGCGGCAGCTGCGCACCACTGGTGATTCGCCCGTCCGGGGCGCGGAACAGCACCGCGGCACCGCGGCTGGTCAGCGCGCGGCAGTTTCCGGAGCGGTAGCGGACCCCGCCGGGGACGACGTCGGCGGTCACGGGCGTGAAGCCGCCGAGGGACTCCGAGGGCAGCCAGGTGGCCGGGCCGACGGCGGGCCGGTCGAGGACGACGCCGATCCGCTGTCCCGGCGTGAGCACCGGCACCTCCACGGTCCGGGCGCCGGCCGTGACGACGATCCGGTAGGCCGCGAGGGTGCTGGTGTTCTCCAGCACGGCGGCACCCGGGCCTTGTTCGGCGACGCGGACGGCGCCGCCGTCGGGGGCCGGGCCGGGGACCGCGGTGATCTTGGCCGGGATGGCGCAGCCGGTCCCGAGGAGCCGGTTCTGGTCGAGGTCGACCCGGCCCCGGCCGAGGAGGACGAGCAGGCCCAGGACGACGACCGCGGCGACCGCGATCCCGATCCGTCTCAGAACGGCAGGCCGAGGGTGGGCAGGCCGATCGCCGAGTCGACGGCCAGCGCCACGAACACGATCATCAGGTACGTGTTCGACCGGTGGAACAACGCCATCGGCTTGGTCTCTTCACCACGCCGGACCGCCGCCTGCAGGCTGTGCGCGTAGAAGAGGAACCAGCCGCCCGCGAGGATCGCGAACGTGCCGTACAGCCAGGACGTCACCGGGAGCAGCAGCAGCGTCCACGCCACCATCACCCACGAGTAGATGACGATCTGGCGGGCGACGTGCTGGGCGGTGGCGACCACCGGCAGCATCGGGACGCCGGCGCGCTCGTAGTCGTCGCGGTACTTCATGCCCAGCGCCCAGGTGTGCGGCGGCGTCCAGAAGAAGATGACGCCGAACATCACGAACGCCGGCCACTGCACGGTGCCGGTGACGGCCGCCCAGCCGATGACCACCGGCATGCAGCCCGCCGCGCCGCCCCAGACGACGTTCTGCGACGTGCGCCGCTTGAGGCCGAGCGTGTAAACGAAGATGTAGAAGAGGATCGTCGCGACCGCCAGGATCGCCGACAGCAGGTTCACCGTGAGGTACAGCACGGCCGCCGACGCGACACCCATGACCAAGCCGAAGATCAGCGCGCCGCGGCGGGGCACCGAGTCCTTGACCAGCGGGCGGCGCTTCGTGCGGTTCATCACCTTGTCGATGTCCGCGTCGATCACGCAGTTGAGCGCGTTCGCACTGCCCGCGGCCATCGTCCCGCCGACCAGCGTGGCCAGGACCAGCCACGGCGACGGGATCTGACGGCCGGCGAGGAACATCGCCGGGATGGTGGTGACCAGGAGGAGCTCGATCACCCGCGGCTTCGCCAGCGCGGCGTAGGCGCCGACGACCCGGCGGAGGCTTCGCCGGTCACCGTGCGGTCGCTCACCGGTCGGGTGCACGGCGCTGGTGTCGTCACTGCGTCCGTGCGCAGCGTTCACCAACGACATTTCACTCCCTGCGTCAGGTTCGGGGCGGGACCAGTCCGGGTAGCCGAAGAACCAGCCCTACTGAACCCTCGAACGATGTTAGACGTGGTGAATCCCGTGGGTGATCGCGGGTCCTCGACTCCCCGAAGCACTAGGCTGGCCGCGACGGGCCGCGATTGCCCCTGCGCATGGCCGCGAGCAGGAATATCGTCCCTTCGGGATCGATTGAGATAGGTAGCCGCGCGCACGGGTAACCGGAACGAGGAAGAGCAGCCGCAACCATCATGACCGGGAGTTGGAGTTCAGTGTCCGAAACCGCCACTACCAGCGAGAACAACCCGCTCCTCCGGCGCAATGTGCCCGCCGACTGGACCGACGCCGACACCCGCGCCGTGGACACCGTGCGGGTGCTCGCGGCCGACGCGGTCGAAAACTGTGGCAGTGGCCACCCCGGCACCGCGATGAGCCTGGCGCCGCTGGCCTACACGCTCTTCCAGCGCACGCTGCGTCACGACCCGAACGACCAGAACTGGCCGGGCCGCGACCGGTTCGTGCTCTCGGCGGGCCACTCGAGCCTCACCCTCTACATCCAGCTGTTCCTCGCCGGCTACGGCCTCGAGCTCGAGGACCTCAAGCAGCTGCGCAAGTGGGGCTCCAAGACCCCGGGCCACCCGGAGTACCGCCACACCGACGGCGTCGAGACCACGACCGGCCCGCTCGGGCAGGGCCTGGCCAACGCCGTGGGCATGGCGATGGCGGCCCGCCGCGAGCGCGGCCTGCTGGACCCGGACACCGCGCCCGGCGAGAGCATCTTCGACCACTACGTCTACGTCGTCGCTTCCGACGGCGACATCGAAGAGGGCGTGACCTCCGAGGCCTCGTCCATCGCGGGCCGCCAGGAGCTGGGCAACCTGATCGTCTTCTGGGACGACAACAAGATCTCGATCGAGGACGACACCAACATCGCGCTGTCCGAGGACACCGTCGCGCGCTACGAGGCCTACGGGTGGCACACCCAGGTCGTCGAGGGCGGCGAGGACGTCGTCGCGATCGAGGAGGCCATCAAGGCCGCCAAGGCCGAGACCGGCCGCCCGTCGTTCATCGCGCTGCGGACCGTCATCGGCTACCCGGCCCCGAAGAAGATGGGCACCGGCAAGGCGCACGGCGCCGCGCTGGGCGCCGAAGAGGTCGCCGCGGTCAAGGAGATCCTGGGCTTCGACCCGGAGCAGTCGTTCCAGGTCGAGGACGAGGTGCTCAAGCACACCCGCCAGGCGCTCGACCGCGGGAAGGCCGCGCACGCGGAGTGGACCAAGAAGTTCGAGGCGTGGGGCGCCGCGAACCCGGAGCGCAAGAAGCTGGCGGACCGCCTGTCCACCCGCACGCTGCCCGAGGGCTTCGCCGACAACCTGCCGAAGTGGGAGCCGGACGCCAAGGGCATCGCCACCCGCAAGGCCTCCGGTGAGGTGCTCAACGCCCTCGCCGAGCCGCTGCCGGAGCTGTGGGGCGGCTCGGCCGACCTGGCCGAGAGCAACAACACGACGATGAAGGGCGCCGACTCGTTCGGTCCCGAGAAGGCCGCCACCGAGATGTGGCAGGCCACCCCGTACGGCCGGACGCTGCACTTCGGCGTCCGCGAGCACGCCATGGGCTCGATCCTGAACGGGATCGCGCTGCACGGCGGCACCCGCCCGTACGGCGCGACGTTCCTCATCTTCTCCGACTACATGCGCCCGCCGGTCCGGCTGGCCGCGCTGATGAAGGCGCCGGTCACCTACGTGTGGACGCACGACTCGATCGGCCTCGGCGAGGACGGCCCGACGCACCAGCCGATCGAGCAGCTCTCCGCGCTGCGCGCGATCCCGGGCCTCAACGTCGTCCGCCCGGCGGACGCCAACGAGACCGCGTACGCGTGGAAGGCGGTCCTGGAGGACGTCCACCACCCGTCCGGCCTGGCGCTGACCCGCCAGAACGTGCCGGTGCTCGAGGGCACCAGCGCCGAGGGCGTCGCCAAGGGCGGGTACGTCCTGGCCGACTCCGACGGCACCCCGGACGTGGTCCTCATCGCCACCGGGTCCGAGGTCCAGCTGGCGGTCGAGGCGAAGAAGACCCTGGACGCCGACGGCGTCAAGGCGCGTGTCGTGTCCATGCCGTGCGTCGAGTGGTTCGACGCGCAGGACGCGGCCTACCGCGAATCCGTCATCCCGGCCGGTGTGAAGGCCCGCGTGTCCGTCGAGGCGGGCATCGCCCAGTCGTGGCACCGCTTCACCGGTGACGCCGGGGTGAACGTTTCGATCGAGCACTTCGGCGCCTCCGCCGATGCCGCCACACTGTTCCGTGAGTTCGGTTTCACCGCGGAAGCAGTCGTCGAGGCCGCGCGCCGCTCGATCCAGAACACCAAGAATTCCTGAAGGGGATGACGCAGCAAATGAGCAACGACAAGCTCGCGCAGCTGTCCGCGGCCGGTGTGTCGATCTGGCTCGACGACCTCTCGCGTGAACGCCTGAACACCGGCAACCTCGCCGACCTGATCCGCGACAAGCACGTCGTCGGCGTCACGACCAACCCGACGATCTTCGCGAACGCGATGTCGAAGGGTGACGCCTACGACGAGCGGACCCGTGAACTCGCCGCCCAGGGCGCCGACGTCGAGGCGACCATCCGCGACCTGACCACGACCGACGTGCGCAACGCCGCGGACCTGTTCCGCGACGTCTACAACGCCACCAACGGCGTCGACGGCCGCGTCTCCATCGAGGTCGACCCGCGCCTGGCCAAGGACACCGGCAAGACGGTGGCCGAGGCGAAGGACCTGTGGAAGACCGTCGACCGGCCGAACGTGCTGATCAAGATCCCGGCCACCGAAGAGGGCCTGCCGGCGATCACCGCCACGCTCGCCGAGGGCATCAGCGTCAACGTCACGCTGATCTTCTCCGTCGAGCGCTACAAGGCCGTCATCGAGGCCTTCTTCGCCGGGCTGGAGCAGGCCAAGGCCAACGGCCACGACCTGCGCGGCATCCACTCGGTCGCGTCGTTCTTCGTCTCCCGCGTGGACACCGAGATCGACAAGCGCCTGGACGCCATCGGCACCGACGAGGCGAAGGCCCTGCGCGGCAAGGCCGCCGTCGCCAACGCCCGGCTCGCCTACGCGGCCTTCGAGGAGCTGTTCGCTTCGGACCGCTGGAAGGCCCTCGCTGCCGACGGCGCCAACGCGCAGCGCCCGCTGTGGGCCTCGACCGGGGTGAAGAACCCGGACTACTCGCCGACGCTCTACGTCGACGACCTGGTGGTCAAGGACACCGTCAACACCATGCCGGAGAAGACGCTGGACGCCGTCGCGGAGCATGCTGACCTCAAGGGCGACCAGGTCACCGGGCGCGGCGCCGAGGCGCAGGAGGTCTTCGACAAGCTGTCGGCCGCCGGCATCGACATCACCGACGTCTTCCTGGTGCTGGAGAACGAAGGCGTCGAGAAGTTCGAGAAGTCGTGGACCGAGCTTCTGGAGACCGTGAACGGGCAGCTCGAGAAGGCGAAGGGCTGAAGCACGACATGACCACAGGTGAGAAGACCGGCGTCGAGATCGTGGACGCCGCACTGGCGGAGCGCGCCGCGCCGCTGGCCGGACAGCTGGTCGCCGACCAGGCTGCTTCGAAGCTGGCGGCACAGGACGCGACGCTCTGGGGGCCGGACGCCGAACCCGAGGCGTCGATCCGGCTGTCGTGGACGACGCTGCACAAGTCGTCGCGGCCGCTGATCGGCGAGATCGAGGCGCTGCGGACCGAGCTGCGGTCCGAAGGCGTCGACCGCGTCGTGCTGGCCGGCATGGGCGGTTCGTCGCTGGCGCCCGAGGTGATCACCGCGACCGACGGCGTGCCGCTGACCGTCCTCGACACCACCGACCCGGGCCAGGTCGCCGACGCGCTCGCCGGCGACCTCGAGCGCACGGTGATCGTGGTGTCGTCGAAGTCGGGCGGCACCGTCGAGACCGACAGCCACCGGCGGATCTTCGCGAAAGCGTTCGCCGACGCGGGGATCGACGCGGCGCGGCGGATCGTGGTCGTCACCGACCCGGGCTCGCCGTTCCAGGAACTGTCCGAAAAGGAGGGCTACCGCAAGGTCTTCCTCGCCGACCCGCACGTCGGCGGCCGCTACTCGGCGCTGACCGCGTTCGGGCTCGTCCCGGCCGGCCTCGCCGGCGCGGACGTCGCCCGGCTGCTCGACCAGGCCGCTTCGGTGGCCGAAGAGCTCGCCGCGGACGACGCGGCCAACCCGGCGGTCAAGCTGGCCGCCGCGTGGGCCGCCGCGCACGAAGCGGGCGCCGAGAAGGTCGTGCTGGCCGACACCGGTTCGGGCATCAAGGGCTTCCCCGACTGGGCGGAGCAGCTGATCGCCGAGTCCACCGGCAAGCAGGGCACCGGCCTGCTGCCGGTCGCGGTCGAGGGCCCGGAGGCGGCCGGCTTCGCCGACGCGAAGTCCGACGCCACGGCCACCGCGGTCGGCAGCCCGCAGGGCGCGGCGAAGATCGCCGTCACCGGCTCGCTCGGCGCGCAGTTCCTGCTGTGGGAGTTCGCCACCGCGCTCGCCGGCCGGCTGCTCGGGATCAACCCGTTCGACCAGCCCGATGTGGAAGCGGCCAAGAAGGCGGCCCGCGCGCTGCTGGACGACCCGGAGAAGCTGAAGGGCGGCGAGACCGCGTCCAATGTGGACGGTCCCGTCGAGATCTTCGGCAGCGACGGGGTTTCCACGGACGGCAGCCTGACCGACGTGCTGCGCGCGTTCTTCGCTTCGGCGCCGGACGCGGGCTACATCGCCGTGCAGGCCTACCTCGACCGGCTCGACGACGCCTCGACGGCGGTGCTGCGCGGCGAGATCGCCAAGCGCACCGGGAAGCAGACGACGTTCGGCTGGGGACCGCGGTTCCTGCACTCCACCGGCCAGTACCACAAGGGCGGCCACCAGAACGGCGTGTTCCTGCAGCTGACCGGCGCGGTCGAGCAGGACCTCGACGTGCCGGACCGGCCCTACACGCTGGGCCAGCTCCAGCACGCGCAGGCACTGGGTGACGGGCAGGTGCTCGCCGAGCACGGCCGCCCGGTGCTGCGCCTGCACCTGACCGACCGGGCCGCGGGCCTCGCGGCGGTCGTCCGCGCGGTACAGGAGGTCGGCGCATGACGTGGAGCAACCCCCTTCGCGATCCGCGGGACAAGCGGCTCCCCCGGATCGCCGGGCCGTCCAGCCTGGTGATCTTCGGTGTCACCGGCGACCTGGCCCGCAAGAAGCTGATGCCCGCCATCTACGACCTGGCCAACCGCGGGCTGCTGCCCGCGGGCTTCTCGCTCGTCGGGTTCGCCCGGCGCGACTGGGAGCACCAGGACTTCGGCGAGCTCGTGCACGACTCGGTCAAGGAGCACGCGCGGACGCCGTTCAAGGAGTCGGTGTGGAACCGGCTCGCCGAAGGCATCCGGTTCGTGCAGGGCACCTTCGACGACGACGACGCCTTCGACCGGCTCGCGCAGACGGTGAAGGACCTCGACCAGGAACGCGGCACCGGCGGCAACACCGCGTTCTACCTGTCGATCCCGCCGAGCGCGTTCCCGGTGGTGACCAAGCAGCTGGCCCGCTCCGGGCTGGCCAACGCCGACGACAAGACGTGGCGGCGCGTGGTCATCGAGAAGCCCTTCGGGCACGACCTGAAGAGCGCCGAAGAGCTGAACGCGATCGTCAACGACGTCTTCCCCGAGGAGTCGGTGTTCCGCATCGACCACTACCTCGGCAAGGAGACGGTGCAGAACATCCTGGCGCTGCGCTTCGCGAACCAGCTGTTCGAGCCGATCTGGAACGCCAACTTCGTCGACCACGTGCAGATCACCATGGCCGAGGACATCGGCCTCGGCGGCCGCGCGGGGTACTACGACGGCATCGGCGCCGCCCGGGACGTCATCCAGAACCACCTGCTGCAGCTGCTGGCCTTCACCGCGATGGAGGAGCCGCTGTCGTTCGAGCCGCGGGCCCTGCGCGCGGAGAAGATCAAGGTGCTCTCGGGCACCAAGCCGCTCGGGCCGCTGAACAAGACGAGCGCGCGCGGCCAGTACGCGGGCGGCTGGCAGGGCGGCACGAAGGTGCCGGGCCTGCTGCAGGAAGAGGGTTTCGCGAAGGACTCGAAGACCGAGACCTACGCGGCGGTGACCCTCGAGGTGCAGAACCGCCGCTGGGCCGGGGTGCCGTTCTACCTGCGCACCGGCAAGCGGCTCGGCCGCCGCGTCACCGAGATCGCCGTCGTGTTCAAGCGGGCGCCGCACCTGCCGTTCGACTCGACGTCGACCGAGGAGCTGGGGCAGAACGCCCTGGTCATCCGGGTGCAGCCGGACGAGGGCATCACCCTGCGGTTCGGCTCGAAGGTGCCGGGGACCACGATGGAGGTCCGCGACGTCACGATGGACTTCGGCTACGGCCACGCGTTCACCGAGTCCTCCCCCGAGGCCTACGAGCGCCTGATCCTCGACGTCCTGCTGGGCGAGCCGTCGCTGTTCCCGGTGAACGAAGAGGTCGAGCTGTCCTGGAAGATCCTGGACCCGATCCTGGAGCACTGGGCCAAGGAAGGCGCGCCCGAGCAGTACCCGCCGGGCACCTGGGGGCCGCCGTCCGCCGACGAAATGCTGGAGCGCACCGGCCGGAAATGGAGGCGCCCGTGATCATCGACCTGCCGTCCACCACGACTTCGGCGTTGAACAAGAAGCTGGTGGAGATCCGCGAACAGGGTGGGCAAGTGGCGCTCGGGCGGGTGCTGACGCTGGTCATCGTGGCCGACGACGACGCCCACCTCGAAGAGGCGATCGAAGCGGCCAACGGCGCCAGCCGCGAGCACCCGTCGCGGGTGATCGTGGTGGCCAAGGGCGCCCGCACCGCGGCCCCGCGCATCGACGGCCAGATCCGCGTCGGCGGCGACGCCGGCGCGAGCGAGGTCATCGTGCTGCGGCTCTACGGCCCGCTGGCCTCGCAGGGCCAGAGCGCGGTGGTGCCGCTGCTGCTGCCGGACGCGCCGATCGTCTGCTGGTGGCCGGGTGCCGGCCCGAAGGACCCGGCGAACGACCCGCTGGGCCAGCTGGCGCAGCGCCGGATCACCGACTCCGCCGCGGAGAAGAGCCCGGTCCGGGCCCTGACCGCGCGCGCGAAGGCGTACACCGCGGGCGACACCGACCTGGCGTGGACCCGGCTGACCCGCTGGCGGGCGCAGCTGGTGTCGGCGCTGGACCTGCCGCCGTTCGAGAAGATCACCGGGGCGACGGTGACCGGCGAGGCCGACTCGCCGTCCACCGAGCTGCTGGCCGGCTGGCTGGCGGAGTACCTGAAGGCGCCGGTGAAGCGCGTGAAGAGCGCGGGCGCGGCCGGGATCATCTCGGTGACCCTGGACCGCCGCTCCGGGCCGGTGGAGCTGCACCGCCCGGACGGCCGCGTCGGCACGCTGACCCAGCCGGGCCAGCCGACCCGCCGGATCGCGCTGCAGCGCCGCAACAACCAGGACTGCCTGATCGAGGAGCTCCGCCGGCTCGACCCGGACGAGATCTACGAGGCGGCCCTGCACGGCCTGGGCAAGATCGCCACGGGCACCAACGGCAAGACGGGAGCCCCGCCGAAGGCCGACGTCACGTCCCCCGCCGCCGCGGCGGCCGGAGCCAAGAAATGAGCAAGACCGAAGTAGTCGTCTACGCGAACCAGGACCTCCTGGCCGCCGCGGCGGCCGCCCGGCTGGTCACGCGGCTGGTGGACGTCCAGGCGGCCAAGGGCACGGCGTCCCTGGTGCTGACCGGCGGCGGGACGGGCATCGCGGTGCTGTCGGAGCTGCGCGCTTCGGCGGCCCGCGACGCGATCGACTGGTCCCGCCTGGACATCTACTGGGGCGACGAGCGGTTCGTCCCGGCGGATTCGGACGAGCGGAACGAGAAGCAGGCCCGCGAAGCGCTGCTGGACCACGTGCCGCTGGACCCGAAGCGGATCCACGCGATCGCGGCGTCCGACGGCGAGTTCGGTGACGACGTCGACGCGGCGGCGGCGTCGTACGCCTCGGTGCTGGCGGACAACGCCGGCCCGGAGGACCACGGCAACGTCCCGACGTTCGACATCATGCTGCTGGGCCTCGGCGGCGAGGGCCACACGGCGTCGGTGTTCCCGGAGTCGCCCGCGGTGTACGAGTCCGAGCGTTCGGTGGTGGCGGTGCGCAACTGCCCGAAGCCGCCGCCGACACGGGTTTCGCTGACGCTGCCGGCGATCCGGCAGGCGCGGGACGTGTGGCTGATGACGGCGGGTTCGGCGAAGGCCGACGCGGTGGCGCTGGCGCTTTCGGGCGCCGGGGAAGTCCAGCTGCCGGTGGCCGGGGCCCGCGGGCACCGGCGGACGCTGTGGCTGCTGGACCGGTCCGCGGCGGGCAAGCTGACGAAGGTGTACCAGCCGCCCACGGCGTGAGCTCGTTCCGGTGAAGGCCCTCTGCTCCGGCAGGGGGCCTTCACTTTTTCCGGCTCAATCCGTGCGCCAGCCGCGCTCCAGGCAGCCGAAGATCTCCTCCGCGGCCCAGCGGGGGTTTTCGTGGGCCGTGATCAGGTCGCGCGAGGCGAGGGCGAACCTCGCCAGTGCCGCGGACCGGACGTCGCCCGCCGGCGCGCCCGACTCCGCCGCGATGGCGTCGGCCAGCGCCGTCTCGTGGCGCATCCACATGCGCCTGCCGTACTCGCGCAGGGCCGGGGTGCTCTCGATCAGGCGCAGGAATTCCTCGTCCGGGCCGCCGTCGGAAACGTCGCGGAGGATGTGCTTGCGCAGCGCGTCCACGATCGTGTGGCCCGGCGGGCGGCCGTGGACGGCGGCGACCAGGGCCGCCTCGATGTCGTCGTCCTGGTCGAAGAGCAGCGCTTCCTTGCTGGGGAAGTACTTGAACAGCGTCGTGACCGAGACGTCGGCGGCGTCCGCGACCTCCTTCACCCCGACCTCGTCGTAGCCGCGTTCGAGGAACAGCTTCAGCGCGGCGTCGGCGAGCGCCTGCCGCGTCTGGGCCTTCTTGCGCTCGCGGCGCCCGATCACTTCGGTCATGGCACCAGCCTACGTGATGGTGAACTCACTTCAAAAGTTTAGTCGTTGCACTTTTTGAGTCACTATGCTTTTCTGGGTTCAGGCCGCCGGACCAGCCGGTGGCCCCGAACTTCCCGGGGGAAGCCATGAACTCCATCGCGATCGCCGGCGCCGGCCTCGGCGGCCTGGCCTGTGCCCGCGTCCTGCAGCTGCACGGCGTCGACGTCACCGTCTTCGAACAAGAAGCGTCGGCCGAAGCCCGTCCCCAGGGCGGCACGCTCGACATGCACGGCGACACCGGCCAGGTCGCCCTGCGCACCGCCGGCCTGTACGACCGGTTCCGCGACCTCGCCCGCCCCGAGGGTCAGCAGATGCGCGCCCTCGACCCGCACACCGCGGAGGTCGTCATCGACGAAACCCCCGACGGCGACTTCCGCCCCGAAATCGACCGCGGCCAGCTCCGCGGCCTCCTCCTCGACTCGCTCGCACCCGGCACCATCCGCTGGGGACAGGCGATCACCGACGTCGCCGGCGGACGGCTGACGTTCGACGGCGGCGAGACCCGGGACTTCGACCTCGTGGTCGGCGCGGACGGCGCGTGGTCCCGCGTCCGCCGGGCCCTGACCGGCGTCCGGCCGGTCTACAGCGGGGTCACGTTCGTCGAGTTCGGCCACGACGCCTCATCGGACCTCGCGGCGCTGACCGGCCGGGGCACGATGGTGACCAAGGTGGGCGGGCACGCGCTCTTCGCGCAGCGCACGAGCAACGGCGACGTCCGCTGCTACGCCGTGTTCTACGCGCCCGAGGACTGGCATGCCGGCCTCGACTTCGCCGACACCGCCGCCGTGCGCGCCGACCTGCTCGAGCGCTACGCCGGCTGGCACCCGGACGTGCTCCGGTTCCTGGCCGACGTCGAGGGCGGGTTCATCCACCGGCCGCTGCACGTGCTGCCGGTCCCCCACGCGTGGACGCACACGCCGGGCCTCACCCTGCTCGGCGACGCGGCCCACCTGATGCCGCCGCTCGGGGTCGGCGCGAACCTCGCCCTCCTCGACGGCACCGAGCTCGCGACCGCGCTGGCGACGGCACCGAGCGTCGACGAGGCGGTCATGGCCTACGAGGCCGGGATGCTGCCGCGGTCGATCGAGACCGCGAAGGCGTGCGCGAGCGGCCTCGACGACCTGCTCAGCGACGACCTCAACTCGATGGCGGCCTGAAGAACTTCCGCCGGACGGCCACACGTGGGTAACATGATTCCCACGATGTGGTCGTCCGAGTACACGCAGAGCAGCACTTGCTCCACTCTGAGTAGCACCCTGGCGCGACCTTCCCCCTTTTGGACCAAGTCGTTACGGAATCCGGACGCCGGAACACCGACGGCGGGTGAAACTTACTGTCTTCGTACGCGACCTCGTTAGCATCCGCACATTTGTTCGTTGCTGCGCGTCCCGATCGGGCCCTGAGCACCTCTCACCAACAAGTCCACAAGACGAATGGGGTCGCCAGCGATGAGTACAGAGGGACTCTCGATTCCAGGCATCTCGATCGCGAGCTCGGGGCCGTCGGCCGCCGAGCGGGTTCGAAAGCGGGGGCTGAGCGTGTTCGGCTCACTACCCCGGCCCGCCGTGGTCACGTTCGCCATCGAGGCGGCCGCGGTCATCCTGGCAGTGCTCGACGTCTGGCTGGTGATCCCCGAGAAGGCCCAGCCGTACTCGATCTGGCTCTCCGGCGCCGCCTGCCTCGCGGTGGTGTTCCGGCGGAAGTTCCCGTTCCTCGCGGTGCTCGTCGCGGTCCCAGGCTTCCTGGCCGGCTGGGCGCAGCTCGCCTCGATGATCACGCTCGGCATGCTCGCCACCCGCCGCCAGCTGCACTGGCAGACCTGGGTCGGCGCGGCGCTGGTGTGGATCTGCCGGTTCGTGCAGTGGCCCCTGGAGGACTTCGCCGAGCTCAGCTGGCGTGAGCACATCCTCGACGGCATCTACGGCGTCCTCGTCGCCGGCATGCCGATCGCGATCGGCCTCCTCATCGGGGCGCGGGCCGAGGTCGCGAACAAGCTCGCCGAGCTGGCCACGAGCCGCGACCGCGAGCGCCGCTTCCACGCCGACGCCGTCCGCGCCGAAGAGCGCGCCCGGCTGGCCCGCGAGATGCACGACGTGGTGTCCCACCAGATCACCCTGATCGCCATGCAGGCCGGCGCGCTGCAGGCCCAGACGTCGGACGACCGGGCCCAGGAGACCGCGCAGGTCATCCGGACGCTGTCGAAGCGGACGCTCGAGGAACTGCGCTCGCTGCTGAGCGTGCTGCGCGCGGGCGCCGACGACGACGGCCCGCGTCCCGGCATCAACGACCTCGACCGGCTGATCCGGACGTCGGAGGTCCCGGTGCACCTGTCCGTGGAGCACCTCCCGGAAGCCCTCCCCAACCAGGTCTCGGCGGCGGCTTACCGGACAGTCCAGGAGTGCCTGACGAACGTCCACAAGCACGCCCCGGGCGCGACGGCGACCATCCGCATCCAGGGTGAGCACGGCGCACTCAAGATCGAGGTCCGCAACGAGCGCGCGAGCCGGCCGGGCGAGTCACTCCCTTCGGGAGGTCACGGGCTGACCGGTCTGGCCGAGCGGGCCCGCCTGCTGGGCGGCAGTTTCGAGACGTCGAAGTCGAAGGACGGCGGCTTCCGGGTGCGGGCCCGGTACCCGCTGGACCGTTGACGCCGCGCTGAGCAGCCCCCGTTTTCCAGGCTAGCCCTGAGGACCGACAGTTCCGGGGTTCGCACGTAGTGAATGACTCATTCCTGTCGTCAGACGACATGAATGAGTCATTCACGTCGTCCCGGCCGGCGACGTTCCGCGAGCGCGCGGAACTGTCGGTGCCTCCCGGTAGCGTGGAAAACGGGGGCTGCTCAGTCCCGGGCGCGCGAAAAACCACCCCGAGGTGTCCCGGGGTGGTTTTGGGCCCGAACTGCTTAGAGGATTTCCCGGCGCTTGCGCAGGCGTTCCAGCGCCTCCGCCAGGATGGCCTCGCCGTCGGAGTCGCTGCGGCGCTCCTTGACGTAGGCCAGGTGCGTCTTGTAGGGCTCGGTCCGCGGCGCGGCCGGCGGGTTCTTCTCGTCCTGCCCGCCCGGGAGCCCGCAGCGGGGGCAGTCCCACTCGTCGGGGATTTCCGCGTCGAGCGCGAACGACGGCCGGGCCTCGTGGCCGTTGGCGCACCAATAAGCTACGCGGCGCCGCGGCGCCGATTCACCCCGTTCCGATTCGCCCGTAGGACCGGCACCCACCCTGGTGCCCCGAATCGCGTTACCGCCAACCATGAATCCTCACACCTAGGAATCGGCGGCGCGCCCCCCTATAGGCACGCCGAATCGCGCGTTCCGCCGTCGGATCCGGTCGCGATCGCGGCGGCGAGACGCCGGACGCGTCACACCTTGAGCAGCAGACCCAGGCCCACGATGCTGATCAGCCAGACCGCGCCCAGCAGCAGGGTGATCCGGTCGAGGTTCTTCTCGGCCACGCTCGACCCGGCCAGGCTCGACTGCATCCCACCGCCGAACAGCGACGACAGGCCACCGCCCCGGCCACGGTGCAGCAGCACGGCGACCACCAGCAGGACGCTGGAGACGATCAACAGGATTTGCAGGAACAGCTTCATGTCATCCTCTGGGCTCTAGGAGAATGCAGGGGTACGGCATGGTCGTTTCCGACCTCCACCGTACCCCTGGACTCGTCCACTGCTGTGTGACGGACCGGATACACAGGTTACCCGGTCGTGGCCTCGATCAGGGCAGCGGCCCGCCCGCGGCGAGTGCGCAGAGTTTCGTGAACTCCTCGCCGTCGAGGCTCGCTCCGCCGACCAGGGCCCCGTCGATGTTCTCGCAGGCCACCAGCTCGCTGATGTTGCCCGACTTCACCGACCCCCCGTAGAGCACCCGGACGGACGAAGCGACCTCGTCGCCGTACTTCTCCTGGAGGGTGGCCCGGATGGCCTTGCAGACCTCTTCGGCGTCGGCCGAGGAGGCCACCTTGCCGGTGCCGATCGCCCAGACCGGCTCGTACGCGACGACCACGCTCTGGACCTGCTCGGCCTTGAGGCCCTTCAGTCCCTCGATCAGCTGCGTCGTGGTGTGGTGGATGTGCTCGCCGGCCTCGCGGACCTCGAGCTTCTCCCCGATGCAGAGGATCGGCGTGATGCCGTGCTTGAGCGCGGCCTTGACCTTCTTGTTGACCAGCTCGTCGGTCTCGGCGTGGTACTCGCGCCGCTCCGAGTGCCCGACGGCGACGAACTTGCAGCCCAGCTTCGCCAGCATCAGGCCCGACACGTCACCGGTGTAGGCACCCGAGTCCTGCGGCGCGATGTCCTGGGCGCCGTAGGTGAGCGACAGCTTGTCGCCGTCGACCAGGGTCTGCACGCTGCGGATGTCGGTGAACGGCGGCAGCACCGCCACGTCGACCTTCGCGTAGTACTTCTCCGGCAGCGCGAAGGCGATCTTCTGGACGAGCGCGATCGCCTCGAGGTGGTTCTGGTTCATCTTCCAGTTGCCGGCGATGAACGGCTTGCGTGCCACTAGTTCTTCTCCTCCAGGGCCGTCACGCCCGGCAGTTCCTTGCCCTCGAGGTACTCCAGCGAGGCGCCGCCACCGGTGGAGATGTGCGAGAAGCCGTCTTCGGGCAGGCCCAGCTGCCGCACCGCGGCCGCCGAGTCGCCGCCGCCGACCACGGTGAAGGCGTCGCTCTTCACGAGCGCCTCCGCGACCGCACGCGTGCCACCGGAGAAGGCCTCGAACTCGAACACGCCCATCGGGCCGTTCCAGAACACGGTCTTGGCGTCGGCCAGCTTGCCGGCGAACAGCTCCCGGCTCTTCGGGCCGATGTCCAGCCCCTGGCGGTCGGCCGGGATCGCGGTGGCTTCGACGACCTCGTTCTCCGCGTCGGCGGCGAACTCGGTCGCGGCGAGCACGTCGACCGGCAGGACCAGTTCGACGCCGCGCTTCTCGGCCTCGGCGAGGAAGCCCTTGACCTGGTCGAGCTGGTCGGCCTGCAGCAGCGACTGGCCGACCTCGTGGCCCTGGGCCTTGAGGAAGGTGTACGCCATGCCGCCGCCGATGAGCAGCCGGTCGACCTTGGTCAGCAGGTTCGCGATGACGCCGAGCTTGTCGGACACCTTCGCGCCGCCGAGCACGACCACGTACGGCCGCTGGACGTCGTCGGTCAGCTTCTTCAGCACGTCCAGCTCGGCCAGCACCAGGCCGCCCGCGTACGCCGGGAGCACCGACGCGACCTCGTAGACCGAGGCCTGCTTGCGGTGGACGACGCCGAAGCCGTCGGAGACGAACGCGCCGCCGGGCACGAGCGCGCCCAGCTCGGCGGCCAGCTCGGAGCGGTCCACGGCGTCCTTGCTGGTCTCGCGCGCGTCGAAGCGCACGTTCTCCAGCAGGACGACACCGCCGTCGGCCAGGCCGCCGGTCAGCGCCTTCGCGGACTCGCCGACCAGGTCACCGGCCAGCGCGACCTCGGCACCGAGCAGCTCGGAGAGCCGCTTGGCGACGGGCGCGAGGGTGTACTTCGGGTCCGGCTCGCCCTTGGGGCGGCCGAGGTGCGCGGTGACGACGACCTTGGCGCCCGCGTCGGCGAGCTTCTTGATCGTCGGCAGCGCGGCGCGGACCCGGCCGTCGTCGGTGATGCGATCCCCGTCGAGCGGGACGTTCAGGTCGGACCGCACGAGCACGTACCGGCCCTGAACGCCCTCGCCCAGCAGGTCGTCGAGGTTCTTGACGGACATCCGGCTCAGAGCTTCGAACCGACGAGCTTGATCAGGTCCGCGAGGCGGTTGGAGTAGCCCCACTCGTTGTCGTACCAGCCGACGACCTTGACCTGGTTGCCGATGACCTTGGTCAGCGGCGAGTCGTAGATGCAGGACGCCGGGTCGGTGACGATGTCCGAGGACACGATCGGGTCGACCGAGTAGCGCAGGATGCCGGCGAGGGGACCCTCGGCGGCGGCCTTGTAGGCGGCGTTGATCTCGTCGACCGTGGCGGACTTCTTCAGGGTCACGGTGAGGTCGGTGGCCGAACCGGTCGGGACCGGGACGCGCAGCGCGTAGCCGTCCAGCTTGCCCAGCAGCTCCGGCAGCACGAGGCCGATCGCCTTGGCGGCACCGGTCGAGGCCGGCACGACGTTCAGCGCGGCGGCGCGGGCGCGGCGGAGGTCCTTGTGCGGGCCGTCCTGCAGGTTCTGGTCCTGCGTGTACGCGTGGATCGTGGTCATCAGGCCCTGCTCGATGCCGAACTCGTCGTTCAGCACCTTGGCCAGCGGGCCGAGGCAGTTGGTGGTGCAGGACGCGTTGGAGATGATGACCTGCGAGCCGTCGTACTTGTCGTCGTTGACGCCGAGGACGACGGTCAGGTCCTCGCCCTTGGCGGGCGCGGAGATGATGACCTTCTTGGCACCGCCGGCGATGTGCGCCTTGGCGGCGTCGGCGTTGGTGAAGAAGCCGGTCGACTCGACGACGACGTCCACGCCCAGGTCACCCCAGGGCAGGTTGGCCGGGTCGCGCTCGGCGAGGGCCTTGATGGTCTTGCCGTCCACGACGATGCCCTCGTCGCTGACGCTGACCTCACCCGGGAACCGGCCCAGGATGGAGTCGTACTTCAACAGGTGGGCCATGGTGGCGACGTCGCCGAGGTCGTTGAACGCGACCACCTCGATGTCGTGGCCGCTCGCCTTGACGGCGCGGAAGAAGTTGCGGCCGATCCGGCCGAAGCCGTTGACACCTACGCGAACGGTCACTGCTGCCACTCCTCTGAGGATCGGCCGGGGCGTCCGGCCGTGACTTGCGGGCTCGCGGCAACCCTAGCGTGCGGGCATGCGCGTCCCTGACTGCCCTGACGAGACTTCCACCACTTGGCGAACGGGTCAAGAATCGATTAAGAAGCCTGGTGATTTTGCTGGAGTTCCGGAGGGTGGACCACGGCGGACCAAAGGGGGCGGGCGGTTCGGGGGCCGGGACCGGTTCCGGCTGGGTGTGCGGGGTGCGGTGGGTGTTCGCCGGTCTTCGATGAGGGGCGGGATTTGGTGACTGGATCGATTCAGGGAAGCGTGGGTTTCGGGGCGGGTTTCGGGGGTGGAGTTGGGGCGGTTCGGGGCTGGGGTGAGGTCCATGACTCGACCGATCCAGGGACAGGTGGAGCGGCGGGTGCACCCGGGTGAGGGGTCTCGGCGGACGGCTCGGCGACCGCCGCGAGGGGCCTCGGCGCCGACTGCCGGAGGGTTCGGCGCCCGGCACGGCAGGGTCCGGGCACGGCAGGGCTCATTGCGCGCCGCGAGGGGCTCGGCGTGGCGGGGTTCG
>NZ_JAAGNB010001055.1:0-14045 GCF_010550475.1 Amycolatopsis sp. SID8362 | reverse complement strand
CGCAAGGCGCGGTCCGAGCGGTCGGAGACGCGCGCGGAGCGCACCGCCGACCTGACGCCGGCGGAGGTCGCGCAGCTGCGGCAGGCGCTGGCCGAAGACCCGGAGAAGGGCCGCGAGATCGCCGCGGGCAAGCCGTCGATGCACGAAGTCGTCGAGCTGCCGGCGCTGGACCTCGACGACCCGAGCCTGAGCGAGCGCGACCGGGCGCTGCTGCGCGAGCTGCACGCCGAGCTGGCCGAGCGCGAGCGGGCCGAGGCGGCGAAGATGCGGCTCAACGGCGCTTCCCGCTCCGGCGGCGACCAGCGCGGCTGGACCGCCCCCTAGGCTTTGCGGCGCAAAGCGGCACTTTCACGTGAAAGTGCCGCTTTCGCTGTGTCTGGGATGCCACAACTGCGCGACGGGACGTCGGGTACCGGAGGTATGTTGCCCGGGTGGAGCAGCCAACGGAGTTTGTCTTCGACATCCCGGTCGGCGCCGGGGTAGCCACCCGCGCCAACGCCGACGGCCCGCCGGCGACGCCGAAGGACGCGGCGACCGTGATCCTGGTCCGGGACGGCGCCGACGGCGTCGAGGTCTTCCTGCAGCACCGGGTCAAGGGCATGCCGTTCGCCGGCGGGATGACCGTGTTCCCCGGCGGCGGGGTCGACCAGCGCGACGCGGACGCGTCGGTGGCGTGGGCCGGCCCGGAGCCGTCGTGGTGGGCCACGCGGTTCGGCTGTGACGAGGCCCTCGCCCGCGCGCTGACCTGCGCGGCGGTGCGCGAGACGTTCGAGGAGTCGGGCGTGCTGCTCGCGGGCGGCGCGGAAACCGTGCTCACCGACGTCGAGCCGTACGCCGCCGCCCGCCAGGCCTTGGAGACGCGAGAGGTGTCGCTGGCCGGGTTCCTCGCCGACGCGGGCCTGACGCTGCGCGCCGATCTCCTCCGCCCGTGGGCGCACTGGATCACGCCCGAGCAGGAGCCGCGCCGCTACGACACCCGGTTCTACGTCGCGAAGCTGCCGGAGGGCCAGCAGGCCGACGGGGCGACGTCGGAGGCGTCGAGCTCCGGCTGGCAGCGCCCCGAGGACGCGATCGCCGACGCGCGCGAAGGACGGCGGATGCTGATGCCGCCGACATGGCTGACGCTCACCGAGCTGGCGCAGTTCGCGACGGCCGACGACGTGCTGGCCGCGCCGCGCGAGATCGTCCGGATCGCGCCGACGCTGATCCGCGAAGACGACCACGTCCGAGTCGTGCTGGAGAAGCGATGAGCGCCCCCGCGTACGGCGTGCTGCGCCAGGTGACCGAGACGGCTTCGGTGCTGCTGGAGAACAACCCGTCGTCGATGACGCTCGAAGGCACCAACAGCTGGGTGCTGCGGGCGACGCCGTCGGCGCCGGCCGTGGTCGTCGACCCGGGGTACCGCGACCTCGACCACCTCGAGCTGCTGGCCGGCGTTGGTCCGGTCGAGCTGGTCTTGCTGACCCACTTCCACCCCGACCACGCCGAGGGCGCGCCGTGGTTCGCCGAGCGCGTCGGCGCGCCGGTGCGGGCGTTCGACCCCTCGCTGTGCGTCGGCGCGTCGTCCTTCGCGGACGGTGAGGTGATCGAGGCCGGCGGTCTTTCCCTGCGGGTCCTGCACACCCCCGGCCACACCGACGACTCCGTCTCGCTGGTGCTCGACGGCCAGGTGCTGACCGGCGACACCATCCTCGGCCGCGGCACCACGGTGCTGCACGACCTCGGCGACTACCTGCGCTCGCTGCGCAAGCTCATCGAGCTGCCGCCGGGCACGACCGGCCTGCCCGGGCACGGTCCGGAGCTGCCCGACCTGCCGGCTACCGCGCGTGAGTACCTCGCCCACCGGGAACAGCGGCTCGACCAGGTGCGTTCCGCTCTTCAGGAGCTGGGGGTGGACGCCACGCCGCGCCAGGTCGTCGAGGTCGTGTACGCCGACGTCGACCGGGCGCTGTGGGCGCCCGCCGAGCTGAGCGTGCAGGCGCAGCTGGACTACTTGCGGTCGGAGGAACAGGGATGAGCAACGTCGAGGTCGAGTTCTACTGGCGCCCGGGGTGCGGCTTCTGCGCCGCGCTGGACCGGCCGATGTCGAAGAGCGGCTTCAACATCCGCAAGATCAACATCTGGGAGGACCCGGCCGCGGCCGCACGCGTGCGCGAGGTCGCGAACGGGAACGAGACGGTCCCGACCGTCATCGTCGGGTCGACGGCCATGGTCAACCCCTCCTTCGCCGAAGTCGAGGCCGCCGTCAAGGCAGCTTCGGCGGCCTGATGGTGCCGGGCGGCGTTCCGTGCAGGAACGCGGCCCACACCTCGCGCAAACCCGTCTCTGCTTCGAGGCCCTTCGGTGCGCCTTCGAGCATCGGCGCCGCCCAGACGTCGTGCGTGCCGAAGAGGAACGGGATGTCGATGCAGTGGCAGGCGCCGAACCGGTTGCCGGGCGCCTGCCAGTCGAAGCGGTAGGCGACGGCGTCGAGCTTCGCCACCAGCCGGTCGCTGGTGAAGAAGCTGTTCGCCTGCTCGATGACGTCTTGGGGCGCGTCGGGAATGAAGGCGCGTAGCTCCTCGCGCGTCCAGCTGATCAGCGCGGGCCCACGCGGTGCGGCTTCGATCAGGTCGGCCGCGACGAGGTCGTCGTCGGCGACCAGCTGGAACGGCGGCTCGATCGAGCCCGGCTTGCCCGGGACCGCGAGCTGCGCGGCCAGCAACCGCTCGACCGGGGCGGTCCGGATGTCGTTGCCGCCCAAGGCTTCGGTGAACTTCTCGGCGGACATTGCGGCTTCGTCTCTTGTGGACGGTCGCATGCCGAGCGGTGCGCTCTGCAGCGCGATCCGCTTGATCAGGCCGTTCGCCCGCGGCGACGACCACAGGGCGAGCGTCGACTGCGCGCCCGCCGACTGCCCGCCGACGGTGATTTCGGCGGGGTTCCCGCCGAACGCGGCGATGTTGTCCCGCACCCAGCCGAGCGCGGCCAGCTGGTCGGCGATCCCGATGTTCGGCGGAATCCCTTCGGCGCTCAGGAACCCGAGGACGCCGAGACGGTAGTTGAGCGTCACGACGACGACGTCGGCCTCCCGGGCCAGGCGCGTGCCGGTGTACCAGACCTGGCCGCCCGAACCGCTGGAGAACCCACCGCCGTGGATCCACACCAGCACCGGCCGGCTCCCGGTCGTCGACGGCGTGAAGACGTTGAGGGACAAGCAGTCTTCGCTCTGCGGCAGGGGCATCGGCCCGAGCGCGTGCTCCAGCCGAGACGGCGGCTGCGGCGCGGCGGGACCGGGTTCGAGCGCGTCCTTCACCCCGCTCCACGGCTTCGGTTTCTGTGGCGGTTCGAAGCGTTTCGCGGTGGCGTAAGGGATTCCTCGGAAGGAGCCTCGCTCGCCGCGAACGCGTCCGGTGGTGGTTTCGACGATCATCGTGCCTCCTCGAAGTACAGGGCGGCGCCACCCGCGTCCTCGGCGCGGACGAAGAACCCGCCCGGCCGGGTGGTCGTCGAGACGTGCTCCTCGACCAGTTTCCGCGCCTTCGCGAGGTCCGTGACGACCACGCCATGAGCGGCGAAGTAGGGAAGTGCTTTCGGGGTTTCGCCAGGCAGGACGGTGTCGAGATCGCTCACACCTTCGATGTCCACCAGCCGGTCTTCGCCGGTGATCACGGCGTAGCGGTCCCGGTACGCGCCGACTTCGTCGTCCGGCACGACCAGCAGGATTCCGGCGACGCCGCGGGCGCCGTTCGGGTGCCCGAGGTAGCGCGGCTGGTGGACGTACTCCGGGGTGAGGTGCTCGGCCGTGTGCAGGATGCCCTCGGGGGTGCGATCCCGTCTGATGTGGACACTGCGGAAGCGCGCGGTGCGAGTGCCTTCCGGCAGTTCGACGTCCCGCTGCAGCTTCAGCACGCCCGAGTTCGAGAGCCCGGCTTCGCGGAGCCGGCGCTCGGCTTCCGCGGAGTCGCCGACGCCAAAGGAGCAGCCGTGCAGGCCGTCGCCGCGGGCGTCCAGGATCGGCAGGACGCGCCACGGATCCCCGGCGGCTTCGTCGACGATGCCGATCAGTTCGAGGAACGAGTCCCCGAAGTAGGCGCAGCGGTTCGCGGTGCAGCTCGGCACGGGTTCGCTGTCGCCGGTGCGCGACGCGAAGTGCCGCGAGGACGGGCTCAGTGTGAAGCCGAGTTCTTCGTAGCGCCGCCAGGTTTCGGCGTACTTCCTGGTCAGGAAGACCGTGTGGTCGATGGGCATGCCTCGAGCTTGGTCGCCCGCCTGCCTTTTCTCCGTTCACGGCGAGTTTGTGCCCGGAATCCGACACCGCTTAGGCTCTTCTGGTGGAATCCGGCCTGCTCGACGACCTCGACCGGCGGTTGGCGCACGCGCTGCAGCTCGACGGCCGCGCGTCGTTCAGCACGATCGCGGCGGTGCTGGGCGTCTCGGACCAGACGGTGGCCCGCCGGTACCGGAAGCTGCGCTCGTCCGGCGTGCTGCGCGTGGTCGGCGTCCCGGAAGCGGCGCCGCTGGGCCAGGTCCACTGGCTGATCCGCCTCGGCTGCGTCCCGGACGCGGCGGCCGCGATCGCCGCCGCGCTGGCCCGCCGCGACGACACGCAGTGGGTCAGCCTGATGTCCGGCGGCACGGAGATCGTGTGCTTCATCCGGGCGCCGCTGCGCGAGCAGGCGGACGGCCTGCTGCTGGGCCAGCTGCCGAAGACACCCCGGGTGGTGTCCATGACGGCGTACCGGCTGCTGCGCCGGTTCGCCGGCGGACCCGCGGGCTGGCCGGGCCGGTCGAGCGCGCTGTCGGCCGCGGAGGTGGCCGCGTTGCGCCGCGAGCCGGTCTCCGGGGTGGTGTACCACCCTGAGCCCGGCGACCCGGCCCTCCTGGCGGCGCTGGCCCACGACGGCCGAGCCGACATATCGACATTGGCCACGGCGTCGGGCCGCTCGGAGTCGACGGTCCGCCGTCGCCTGGAGGCGCTGAGGTCGTCGGGAGCGCTGTACTTCGACGTCGAGGTCGACGCGGCCCTGCTGGGCTACCCCCTGACGGCGACGCTCTGGCTGACGGTGGCCCCATCGGCCCTGGAGTCGGCAGGCCAGGCCCTGGCCACCCACCCCCAGGTCGCCTTCGCGGCGGCGACCACGGGCCCGGCCAACCTGGTGGCCAACGTCGGCTGCCGCGACGACGCGGCGCTGTACTCGTACCTGGCCGACGACCTGGGCGGGCTCCCGGGCGTACGACAGGTGGAGACGGCGCCGATGATCAGGACGCTGAAGCGCTTCGGCACGCTGGCACCGCTGTAGCACCGGAGGCTTTCCGGGCGACTCACCGCCTGTGGACGACGAGCGCGCGATCGACTTCGTACTGAACGGCGAGCAGCACCGCCTGAGCCGCACCGACGTGCTGAGCGCGGCGGCGCGGGGCGGACCGGAACCGATTCGTACGCACTGGGTCTCGATCGGGGACCAGCGGTGGCCGCCGAGGCAGCTCTTCGAGCGCGCTCTGGGTGTGTCGCGGACGGAGTTCATCTCGCACACCGCGATCCGCCAGCTGCGGCGGCTCGGCTTTCCGACGAGCCCGCTGCCCGACGAGCGAGAAGCCCCGGACGAGCCGGAGCAGCCCACCGAGCCGTTGGCACCCCGCAGCGATCTCGGTGCTGCGGTCAAATCCTTCATCGACCTCCACGAGTTCTTTGGGCAGGAAGCCTTGTCCAGTCGCGTCGGGCGGCTGGAAGCCCTCCTCGAGGGCGCCGACAGCGAAACCGTCGACGCCCGGATGGCGCCCGAAGGCCTGACCGACGACCTGCTCAAGGGCGCACTGCTGGTGCGGCAGCACGCCGGCCGGGTCAACGACCTCATCCACGCCGCCGTGATCGTCCGCGCGCTGCCGTCGATCCTCGAACCGGGCGAGCGGATCGTCCGGCGCCCGTCGCTGGCCTCGGGGAACGGCGGCGGTCGCAAGTTCGACCTCGAGACCGATCGCCGGGTGGTCGAGTTCAAGGCCGCCGAGTGGAAGGGCCGCGACACCATGCGCAAACGCATGCTCGTGGCCGATCTCGTCGGCTTGGTCCTCGAGCGCGACGGTCGCCGGGCGGAGCTTTACGTGCTCGGCCGCCAGCCGCTCGATTACCTGCGCACCAGCACCTCGACGGTCGAGTGGGCGCTCGGCCGCTCGTCGCCGAACCTTCGCGAGGCCTACAAGCAGCGCTTCGGAAGCGCCGAGCTGACCGTCAGCCAGTTCACCGCCGGGCCGGCGGCCGACGTCGTCCTGCGGGACCTCAACGAGATCATCGGGTGAGCATCGGCATCAGGTAGTACGTCAGTTCCACCTCCCCCGGCTCCACCGATCGCAGGATGCACGCCCGCATCCCCGGCTGGATCGACAGCACCACGCGCTCCCCGCCGAACGCCTGCAGGGCGTCGAGCAGGTAGCGCGCCTGGAACGACGGTGATGTCCGGCCGCCGCTGACGTCGGCCTTCAGGGTTTCCTCCGCTTCGCCCGTGTCCTGGCGGGCGCTCGCCAGTCGGATCTGGGCGTCGCCGACCTCCAGGGTCAGGACGCGGCGGTCCTCCGCGTACACCCCGACGCGGCGGACGGCCGCCGCCAGGGCGTCCGCCGGTAGGGACACCGTTGTGTCGACCGCGGCCGAGTGGATCGAGTCCTCGGACAGGAAGCCCGCGTCCAGGACCGCCGTGCCGACCAGGCCGCCGGGCCAGCTCACGCCGAACCGGCCCGGGCTGACGTGCAGGCCGACGCGGCCGCGGGCTTGGCGGGCCGCTTCGGACAGCAGGGCCGCCGGGACCAGGACGTCCAGCTCGCCCGGGGTGAGCAGGGGCAGGCGCGCCACCGCCATCCGGTAGCGGTCCGATGCCGTCAGCGTCAGGCGGTCGCCGCCTGCTTGGAGGCGGACGCCCGTGAACAGCGGGAGAGGGTCGTCCTTCGCCGCCGTTCCGGCCACGATCCGCAGCGCCGAGGCGAATGCCGCACCGTCCACTTCGGACACCTGGGCGGGCGGGCCGGCGGCCGCCTCGGTGTCCGGGAGGAGCGGGAGGGCGAAGCGGGCGTTGTCCAGCCGCAGGGCCAGGCGGCTGCCTTCGACGACCAGGCGGACCAGCTCGGCGTCGAGCACCTTCAACGTCTCCACCAGCGGCGCCGCCGGGACGACGACCGAGCCGTCGGTGTGCGTGGTCGCCGGGCAGTCGAACCGGACGGTGAGATCCGGGTCGCTGCCGGCGACGGTCAGCCCCGCCGCGTCGGCCCGCAGCCGCAGCCCGGCGCGGGCGGGCAGCAGGCGCGACGCGGCGGAGACGGCCGCCGAGAGGCGGTGGGCAGGCGCGGTGACGTCCATGCCTCAGAAGCTAGCGGTGGCCACCGACAAAAATCGCGCAGAAGCCCGCTGACCTGCGTAAACGTCAGGCGTTGACGAGAGTGGGCGCGGGAGCGGTGGTCGCCACAGCCGGGCGGACCGTTCCTCGCAGCAGCCAGACCGCCGCCGCGAGCACCAACCCCGCCACGCTCGCCGCCAGGAACGCCGCCGAAGGACCGGCGTGCTCGACGAGGTAGCCGCTCACCGACTGGCCGGCGGCCAGGCCCAGCGTCACCGCCGTCAGCACCCAGCCGAACGCCTCCGCCGCCGTTCCCTCCGGTGCGACCAGCTCGATCGCCGCCGAGTGGGCCGTCGACTGGGGCGTGATCAGCGCGCCCGCGAGCAGCATCATCAGGGCCAGGCCCCACAGCGAAGACGGCCACGCGAGCAGCGCCACCAGCGCGCCGAACCCGCCGAGCAACGCCGGCAGGCGCTGGCCGAGCTGCCGCGGCCACGGGCGCAGGCTGTACGCCACCCCGAACGCCACCGAGCTCAGCGACCACGCCGACAGCAGCAACCCGCCGAACGACGGAGACCCGGCCTCGGTCGCCGACGCCGGGACCGCGACCTCCACGAACCCGATCACCACGCCGAAGCCGAGCGCGGCGAGCGCCAGCGTCCGCATGCCCGGGCTCGCCAGTGCGCCCAGCAGGGAACCGGACGACGTCGTCGACGGGCCCCACGCCCGCACCGCCGGGCTCAGCGCGAACAGCACCGCGCCGGTGAACTGCAGCGCGACGCCCAGCACCAGGCCGGTCCCCGCCCACGGCGCCAGCACCAGCAGCCCGGCCACGCCGGGGCCGAGGATGAAGAAGACCTCCATGCTGATCGCCTCGTAGGAGAACGCCGCGTTGCGCGCGCCTCCCGGTGGCAGCAGCCGCGTCCACAGCGCCCGCGACGCCGACCCGACCATCGGCTCCGACAGCCCGGTCACCGCACCCAGAGCGACGAGCACGGGCGTCGACGCGTGGGACTCGATCGCCGTCACCAGCGCCGCCATCGAGAGCGCCGAGAACAGCGCGACGACGAGCAGCGGCCGCGTCGGCCCGAAGCGGTCGATCAGCCTGCCCTGCACGACGGCGCCGACCGACACCCCGACGAGTGAACCGGCCGAGACGAGCCCGGCGGCGGCGAAGGAGCCGGTTTCGCGCTGGACGTAGAGCAGGGCCGAGATGCCGATCATGGCGATCGGCAGGCGGGCGAGCAGGGACGCGACGACGGGCCGCCGCGCCGCGCGGGTCGTCAGCGCGCTGCGGTAGTCGGCCAGAGACGTACGACCTTCGGAGTGGGACACGCGTACCAGTATGGCGCAGAGTGGTACGTGGGTACCAGTTATTTACGGGTCAGCTGCGTCACCGGGTCTCGATCGGGTAACAGTCACGATATTCTCCGTGAACTCGTGCAACGAAACGACCCCGACCGCGTCCTTGAGAGTGAATGGCCTTGAATTCGTGGGTATGGGCCGTGATGGTTGAACAACAGCACAGAACCCAGCTCCCTCCGGCATATGGGTCGGGGCCTGGTCCGGAGGGCGGGGAGCGCGGATCGTCGGGGGATGGTCCGCGCAACGACGAAGAGCCGGTGCGCCACGTCGGGGGTGGCGCCCGGCTCTTTGTTTTGGTCAAGCAGAAGGCCCCCTCGCCCGCAAGGGTGAGGGGGCCTTCGCCGTGAAAAGACTCAGCGAGCGCGGCGGGCCAGGCGCTCCGGGTCCAGGATCAGCACGCTCTTGCCTTCGAGCCGCAGCCAGCCGCGGTGGGCGAAGTCGGCCAGCGCCTTGTTGACGGTCTCGCGGGACGCGCCGACGTACTGGGCGATCTCTTCCTGCGTCAGGTCGTGCGTGACCCGCAGCAGGCCCGCCTCCTGGCTGCCGAACCGCTGCGCGAGCTGCAGCAGCGCCCGCGCCACGCGGCCGGGGACGTCGGTGAAGATCAGCTCGGCGACCATGTTGTTCGTCCGGCGCAGGCGGCGCGCGACCACGCGCAGCAGCTGCTCGGCGATCTCCGGGCGGGTCGAAATCCACTGGCGCAGGGCCGGGCGGTCCATGGTGACCGCGCGGACCTCGGTGACCGTGGTCGCGCTCGACGTCCGGGGGCCGGGGTCGAAGATGGACAACTCGCCGAACATGTCGGACGGGCCGAAGATGCCCAGCAGGTTCTCGCGGCCGTCCGGGGACTTGCGGCCGATCTTCACCTTGCCGGACTGGATGATGTACAGCTTGTCGCCGGGTTCACCCTCGTTGAAGATGACATGGCCGCGGGGGAACTCCACGGATTCCAAGGTCTGGGCCAGCGCCTCCGCCGCTGCCGGCTCCACACCCTGGAAAATGCCCGCACGGGCCAGGGTTTCGTCCACCTCGGGTGCCTCCTCGTCGAGAAACGTTCACGCCCCTCCCTTGGCTGGAGGAGCGTGACGCCGATCACTTGCGCGTCAGTCTAGGGCGTACTCCCGAGATCGCCCGTCGGACGCGCGCGCCCGCCGGATGATCTCGTTCGAACGTGGAGCCTAACTCCGCACGCGACGCGCGCGTAGCCTGGCTGCCCGTCCGCCCAGCCTACGCAGCCGGAACAGCTCCAGCGCGCGGCCGATGCCGTGCCCGTAGAGCGCCCTGACCTCGTTGGGCTGCGCCTGCTCGAGGAACTCTTCGACCTCGTTCTCCTGCACCGCGACGTGCTTGAGGCGGCTTTCGACGCGCTCCATGAAGAGCGCGAAGAACATGATCACGAGGGGGACCAGGATGACGAACCAGACAGTCATGACCGGACCCCGAAACACTCAGTGAAAAGCATCTACTCCAGATCCTCGCTCATGGCGGCCGGAAAACTGCGCCGAGGTGGTGCTCTGGCGTGTCGGTCGTCCACCGGTGCACTGACCGGCTCGTCCGACGGCGCCCGTAGGCTATCGGGGTGCCTCCTGCCACCACGAACGCCCCCCGTGAGGGCGCTGGTGAAAGCCGATTGGCTCTGGTGAGACGCGCCAGGCGGATGAAGCGTTGCTTGGACGACGTGTATCCCGGCGCCCACTGTGAGCTCGACTTCACCACGCCGCTGGAACTGCTGGTCGCGGTCGTGCTGTCCGCGCAGACCACCGACGTCCGGGTGAACCTGGTCACCCCCGCGCTGTTCAAGCGCTATCGGACCGCCGCCGACTACGCGGGTGCGGACCGCACCGAGCTGGAGGAGTACCTCCGGAGCACCGGCTTCTACCGGGCCAAGGCGAACTCCGTGATGGGGCTCGG
The DNA here is from genome assembly GCF_010550475.1 of Amycolatopsis sp. SID8362. Lineage (NCBI taxonomy): Bacteria > Bacillati > Actinomycetota > Actinomycetes > Pseudonocardiales > Pseudonocardiaceae > Amycolatopsis > Amycolatopsis sp. SID8362. Next base: position 3,465 of record NZ_JAAGNB010001055.1, on the reverse strand, counting down.
CGCGGCGCTGGTCGAGCGCTTCGACGGCGAGGTGCCCGCCAAGCTCGACGACCTCGTCACCCTGCCCGGCGTCGGCCGCAAGACCGCCAACGTCGTGCTCGGGAACGCCTTCGACGTCCCCGGCATCACCGTCGACACGCACTTCGGCCGCCTGGTCCGGCGCTGGGGCTGGACGGCGGAAGAGGACCCGGTCAAGGTCGAGCACGCGATCGGCGAGCTGATCCCCCGCAAGGAGTGGACGATGCTCTCGCACCGGGTGATCTTCCACGGCCGCCGTGTCTGCCACGCCAAGAAGCCCGCCTGCGGCGCCTGCCCGCTGGCCAAGGACTGCCCGTCCTACGGCACCGGCCCGACCGGGTTCGAGGAAGCCGCGAAACTGGTCAAGGGCGTCGAAAAGGACCACATCCTCGCCCTGGCGGCGCCCCGGTGACGAGAGTCACCAAATGGGCGCTCGCCGCCGCGGTGCTGGCGGTGGCGCTGATCGTCGCGCTGCTGCCCCGCGGGGGTGGCGACACCGCCGCGAAGCCGGCCGAGGACCTCGGCCCGGCCCGGACCGCGGCGGCGCTCCAGCCGTGTCCCGCGCCGGGCTCCGGGCCGCCGGTGAAGCAGCTCGAAGGCGTCAAGGCGGAGTGCCTCGGCGACGGCGCGAGCGTCGACGTCGGCCAGGCCCTCGCCGGCGCTCCGGTGCTGGTCAACGTGTGGGCGTCGTGGTGCCAGCCGTGCCGGACCGAGCTGCCCGTGCTCCAGGACTACGCGAAACAGCCGGGTGCCGTGCGCGTCCTCGGCGTCCAGGTGCAGAGCCCGGCGAAGGACGGCTTGGACCTCCTCGCGCGGCTGGGCGTGCACCTCCCGTCGGTGTTCGACGGGGACGGCGGCAGCGGCCCGGTCCGGACGGCGCTCAAGGTGCCCTCCGCGCTCCCGGCGTCCTACCTGGTCACCGCGGGCGGCGAGGTCCGGTTCATCGCGAATCCCCGCACCTTCGGGAACACTGACCAGGTGCGCGCGGCAGTCGAGGGAGCATCGTGATCGGACCACTGGTCGAGCCGGAGTCGGTCCCCGAGTGGCTGCGGCCGCTGGTCAAGGTCAGCGGCGAGGTCGACTCGAAGACGTTCACGCGGTTCAGCCCGCCCGAAGCCGCGTACACGCGCGCCGCGGCGGTCCTCGTCCTCTTCGGCGAGCGGGAAGCCGACGGCGAACCCGACGTCCTGCTCCAGCGGCGCGCCGACACGCTCGGCTCGCACGCCGGCCAGGTCTCGTTCCCCGGCGGCGGCGCCGAGGAGGGCGACGGCGGCCCGATCGGCACCGCGCTGCGGGAGGCCGAGGAGGAGACCGGGGTCGTCCCGTCCGGCGTCCGGCCGGTCGCGGTGCTGCCGGAGCTGTTCGTCCCGGTGTCCGGGTTCGCGGTGACGCCGGTGCTGGCGCACTGGGCGGAGCCGTCGCCGGTGCACGCGGTCGACCCGGCCGAGACGGCGTCCGTGGCCCGCGTCGCCGTCGCCGACCTGGTCGACCCGGCGAACCGGTTCACGGTCAAGAAGGCCGGCGCGCCGTGGAAGGGGCCGGCCTTCGAGGTCAGCGGCCTGTTCGTGTGGGGGTTCACCGCCGGGTTGCTGTCGGTCCTGCTGAGCCTGGGAGGCTGGGAGCGCGACTGGGACCCGGGCGACGTCCGGGACCTCGACGAGGCGCTGGCCGCGTACCGGGCGCGCGTGGACGGGGAAGGATGACGCCGTGAACTGGGTCGATGTGCTGGTCCTGCTGCTCGCGTTGCTGGCGGCGGTGTCCGGCGCGTACCAGGGCGTGATCATCGCGCTGCCGTCGCTGGTCGGGGTCGTGCTCGGCGCGGTCGTCGGCATCAAGCTGGCGCCGGTGGTGGTCTCGTTCTTCGACGACCCGGTGTGGAAGGTCGCCTTCGCGGTCGCGACCGTCGTGTTCCTCGTCGCGTTCGGCGAGGCCATCGGCGTCTACGTGGGGCGCAAGCTCCGGCAGAAGATCCGGCCCGACAAGCTCTCCGGCGTCGACAAGACGCTCGGCGCGGTCGTGCAGGCCCTGGTCGTCTTCGTGGTCGCGTGGCTGATCGCGACGCCGCTGACGACCGTGTCCGGCCTGCCGGGGCTGGCCAAGGCGATCAACGGCTCGGTCGTGCTCGGCAAGGTCAACGACACGATGCCGGCGGCCGCGCAGGGCTTCCCGAGCCAGCTGCGCAAGCTGCTCGACGCGTCCGGCTTCCCGTCCATCATGGATCCGTTCGAGAAGGCGCCGACGGCGGACACCTCGCCGCCGGACCCCGCCCTGCAGGGCAGCGGGACCGTCCAGGAGCTGCACGGCAGCGTGGTCAAGATCCGCGGCAGCGCCAGCTCGTGCTCGCGGTCCCTCGAAGGCAGCGGGTTCGTCATCGCGCCGCAGCGGGTGATGACGAACGCGCACGTCGTGGCCGGCACCGACACCGTCGGCATCGAGACGACCCAGGGCGACTACCCCGCGCGCGTCGTCTACTTCGACCCGGAGGTCGACATCGCAGTGCTCGCCGTGCCGCGGCTGCGCGCCGAGCCGCTGCAGTTCGCCCCGGAGACGGCGCGGGCGGGCGACAGCGCGATCGTGCTCGGCTACCCGCTCGACGGCCCGTACCGGGCGACGCCGGCCCGCGTGCGCGGCCGGATCAACCTGCGGGGCCCCGACATCTACGAGGCCAACACCGTCCAGCGGGACGTCTTCACGGTCCGCGCGGAGATCCGCAGCGGCAACTCCGGTGGCCCGATGGTGACTCCGGACGGCAAGGTCATCGGCGTCGTCTTCGGCGCGGCGGTGGAGGACCCGGAGACGGGCTTCACGCTGACGGCCGAGCAGGTCCGCGCCGAGGTCGACGCGGCACCGTCGCAGACGTCGAACGTGTCGACCGGCTCCTGCGCCGCCTAACGCCCGAACCGCAGCGCGATGCCGTCCAGCAGCGCCCGCATGCCCGACTCGAAGATGTCGTCGAGCACCAGGTCGTAGCCGGTTTCGGTCAGGTCGGCGAGCATCCGCGTGAACGTCGGGTGCCCGGCCGTCATCGCCGCGACGGCAGGCCCCTGGTGGTCCATCCAGTCGTCCTCGGTCAGCCCGGAGGACGCCAGCGCGCTCTGCTCGCGTTCCAGGTGGATGGCCATGCCCTGGACGTGGCTGAAGAACAGGACGTGCAGGTCGCAGAGGGTCGCGGCGTCCACCCCGAGCTCGGCCAGCGCGGACAGCGCCCACTCGCCGTGGGTGGCCAGGTTGCGCAGCGGCAGCGGCCTCGTGACCGGCCCGAGCTGCGCCAGCCACGGGTGGCGCTTGAAGAGCGACCAGAGCGTGCGGCCGCCGAGCGTCAGCCGCTCGCGCCAGTCGCCAGACGGCTTGGCCGGGTAGCCGCGCTCGCCGAACGCGGCGTCGGCCATGAGCAGCACCAGCTCGTCCCGGCCGCGCACGTACCGGTACGGCGCCATCGGGGCGACC
>NZ_JAAGNB010001007.1:0-41297 GCF_010550475.1 Amycolatopsis sp. SID8362 | reverse complement strand
CGCCTCGGCGAGCGCGGGCGCGATGACGACCTCCCGCAGCCGCTGCGCCGACCCGAGCGCGGCCGAGCCCGTGCGCAGGACACCGGCGTTGCGCGACTTCACCAGCTGCGACGCCACGTCGACGGTCACGTTCGGCCGCGCCTCGTAGTTCGCGCCGATGACGCCGACCGGCCGCCGCCGCTCGACCAGCCGCAGCCCGCCGTCCAGCGTGGACACCTCGACCGAGCGCTCCTGGTGCGGCGCGCCGGCGAGCAGCCGCAGCTGCTCGGCCATGCCGGTGAGGCGCTCCGGGGTGATGGTGAGCCGGTCGAGCAGACCGGCGCTCATCCCCTCGGCCTTCGCGCGTTCGACGTCGGCCTGGTTCGCCTCGAGGATCTCCTCGCGGTGCGCGAGCAGCCGCTCGGCCATGCCGGTCAGCGCGGCGTCGACGGCCTCGGCGGAAGCGGCGGCGAGCGACGGCGCGGCCAGCTTCGCCGCCCGTGCGCACTCCTCCACGGCCTTGGCGACCTCGTCCATCGTTCGTCTCCCTCCGCGCGGACCAGCGAGAGACCAGTTTGCCGCATGGGCTCCGCTCAGGTGGCCACGGGCTCCAGGAGCCACAGCCCGCCGGCGATCAGGCAGCTGACCGTCGCCACCGCGAAGACCAGCACCCACAGCACCGGCGGCACCGCGGTGAGCCGCCCGAGCTGGTCGGCGTCGGAGTCCCGCGCCTGGCCACGACGGCGCTTGGCCTGCAGCTCGGCCACCGGCCGCACGCCACCGAACAGCAGGAACCAGGTCACCAGGTAGCTGAACGGCGCCTGCACCTCGACCGGCGCGACGAACGCGACCAGCGCGAGCACCGCGGCACTGGCGACGACGGTGAACACCCCGTAGGCGTTGCGCACCATCACCAGGACGCCGAGCAGCAGCAGCGCGATCAGCACGAGCACGGTGCCGACCAGGTCGTTGCCGAGCAAGCTGGCGAACAGCAGTCCCAGCACCGACGGCGCCAGGTACCCGGCCATCGCCGTGAACGCCATCCCCGGCCCCTCGGGCTTGCCGCGCGAGACGGTGACGCCCGAGGTGTCCGAGTGCAGCTTGATGCCCTGCAGCCGCCGCCCGACGAGCACCGCGGCCAGCGCGTGCCCGGCCTCGTGCACGATCGTGACGACGTTGCGCACCAGCCGCCACGGCCTGCCGCCCACGAGGACGACCAGCAGCGCCAAGCCGCCGGCGACCAGCGTGATCACCGCGGGTGCCTGGGCCTGTTCGAGCAGCGAACCGGCCGACGAGCTGTCGGCGGCGGCCGTCCGGAGGGCTGACAGGGCGTCACCGGCCGGGCTGCCGAGCGCGAAAGGAACGGGCGAGCTCACCCGGATACCTCACCACAGGCGACATCTGGCTACGGTGAGTCCCCGCCGACGGCGGTTTCGCGGGTTCCGGTAGTGGGTCGTGGTGGTCTCCTTTCCGCCGGTCGTGGTCGTGGTCGAGGGAGGGCGATGGACAGGTTCGAGACGAAGAGCTTCGCGCTGATGCCCGGTCAGCGGGTCGAGGCCGAGGTCCTCAGCCACCACCCGTGGGGTGTGCTCGTCCGGATCGCGGGCCACGAGGACGACGGCCTGTCGGCCTCGATCGACATGATCGAGCTGTTCGCCTCGTACACGAGCAGCCACGAGGAACTGCTCGCGCTCTTCCCGCCGGTGGGTTCGCGGGTCGACGCGGTGGTCCAGCGGATCACCCGGTGGCACCCGCCGGTGTCGGTGCGGCTCAGCATCCGCGCCTCGGACCTCGAGGCGTTGACCTGGACCTGCGACTTCTGCGGGGAACGCACCACGCTGAGTCCCGGTGGCGACGCCCTCGTCCTCGACGCGCGCAGCAACAACGGCCCGGGGAGCTTCGGCATCGTCGTGCACCGGCAGTGCCTCGCCCAGCGGATCCGGCCCGAGAACGCCGGCGAGCGGGCGCGAGCGCTCAGGATCGGTGAACGCGACTCTCCTCTCGGTTGACGTGGTGGCCGGCTCAGCGGGACTCCCTCAGCCGGGCCTCCCCTTCGACGCGGAACAGGAACGACACCCAGCTCCGGAACGGGGCCCAGGCCTCCGCGATCTCCGCCAGCTCCGGCACTCCCGCCGCCGGCAGGTGGTAGGCGTCGCGCATGATCTCGTGGAGCCGGCTCTCGTCCTGGGGGAAGATGTCCGGGTGGCCCGCGCCGCGGATCAGGATCAGTTCCGCGCTGAAGCGGCCGATTCCCGGGAGCAGCCGTAACTGGTCCAGGGCGTCGTCCGGGGACATCGCCCGCAACGTCGCCGCGTCCAGCGCCCCGGCGGCCGCCGCCTCGGCGATGCCCCTCAGCCGCTGCATCTTCTGGCCCGACAGGCCCGGCATGTATTCCAGCTTCGCCAGGACCGCCGGGGGCGGGAACGACCTCAGCGCGCTGCCGCCGACGTCGACCTCCGTGCCGTGGCGTTCGGTCAAGCGACGGCGCAGCCGGACCGCCTGGGTCATCCAGACCCGGTGGCTGAGCACCGCCCAGCACGCCGCCTCGTACGGCGAGGCGAACAACACCGGACGAAGGCCCGGGCGCAGCTGCTGCAGCAGCGACACCACCGGGTCGCGGGCGCCGGCGGCCGGGAATTCCGTGCCGTCGACGTCCAGCGAGCACATCCGCCGCACCTGGGCCAGCACCGCCGCCGCGTGCTCGGGCGGGCCGTGCACCTCCACCGCCACCGCACCGGGCGATCTCTGCCGCAGCACCGCTCCCACCGGCGTCCACGCGCCTTCGAGCGGGAAGGCCACGCGCAGCGCGCCCGCCTCCGCCCCCGGCTGGCCGGCCGGGCCGAAGCCGGTCAGAAAGCGGGCCGCCGCGGCCAGGTCGAACTCGCCCTGCACCGTGATCTCGCTGTCCACCATGGCAGTCGTCATCTGTCCTCCTCGGATCGGGAACCTCGCCTGCGACGCTAGGAAGGACCACCGACAATTCCGGGACTCGAACGCCTGAGCCCGGCATTGTTCACTCGATCGGGTACGTGGGATTTGACATACTGCCGGTATTCGAACCCCGGGAGAGGCCATGCCGACCAGCCGAACCACCGCCCTCGAGCGGCTGACCGCCCTGCTCGAGACCCCGGCGGAGACCCGCGACGGCTACCTCGACCTGCTCGGCGCCGCGGACCAGGCCGGTCCGCCGACCGGCCTCACCCAGCGCCTGATGCGCACGACCCTGCTCCCGCAGGTCTACGAGCGGTACTGGCGCCCCGCGCTCGGCCGCGCGCTCAAAGGCCCGTTCGGCCCGAGCATGGCAGGCGAAGTCCGCCTCGCCACGAAGCTCCTCGGCCTCGAACCCGGGCACACCGCGCTCGACGTCGCCTGCGGCACCGGCCGCTTCACGCGCGCGTTCGGCGCGGCCGTCGGCACGGCCGGGCTGGCGATCGGGCTCGACGGCGCCCGCACGATGCTCGCCAAAGCCGTCGCCGAAGACGGCCCAGACAGCGTGGCTTACCTGCGCGCGGACGCGGTGCGCCCGCCACTGAAGGAGTCCACAGTGGACGCTGTCTGCTGCTTCGCCGCCCTTCACATGTTCGCCGAACCGGAAGCCGCACTGGACTCCTTCGCGCGCGTGCTGAAACCCGGCGGCCGGATCGTCCTGCTGACCAGCGCCCGCCGCGGCTGGCAGCCCGCGCGCCTGCTCGACTCGGCCGGCGGAGCCGTGAGCGGGCAGAAGATGTTCGACCGCGGGGAAATCGGGGCGAGCCTGCGCGCCCGCGGCTTCACCGGGATCACCGAGCGGTACGCGGGCGTCACGCAGATCGTGGCGGGCCGGCTGGGCTGAGCACCGCGGATTGTCGGTGCCGCCGGTTAGCATCGGCCCCATGACCCACCACGAGCCCGTCCCGCCCGACGACAGCTACCTGCGTTCCCTGGTCGAGGCCACCGCCGACGCCGTCGCGGCCGCCGAACCGCTGTCCTCGCCGCACACCGGCGCGGACGAGGCGACGCGGGCCGAGGTGACCGCCGCGGTCGAGCGCAGTTCACCCGATCTGGTGGCGTTGAGCCAAGATCTGCACGCCCACCCCGAGGAGGGGTTCGCCGAGCACCGGTCGGTCCGGGCGCTCGCGGACCTCTTGACGCGCCACGGCCACGAAGCGACCGTCGGGCTCGGCGGGCTCGACACCGCGCTGCGCGTCAGCACGCCGGAGCGGGACGGGCCGCACATCGCCGTCCTCGCCGAGTACGACGCGCTGCCCGGGCTCGGCCACGCCTGCGGCCACAACGTCATCTGCACGACCGCCGCGGGCGGGTTCCTCGGCGCCGCGACCGTCGCCGAGCGACTCGGCGGGCGGGTCAGCCTGATCGGCACGCCCGCGGAAGAAGGCGGTGGTGGCAAGGAGATCCTGGCCCGCGCGGGCGTGTTCGACGACGTCGACGCGGTGATCATGCTGCACCCGTTCAGCCACGACATCGCGCTGCACCCGTTCCTCGGCCGCCGCCAGCTGGAGATGGTCTTCCACGGCGTGGGCGCGCACGCGTCCGCCCAGCCCTTCATGGGCCGCAACGCGCTCGACGCCGCGGTCGCCGCCTACCAGGGCGTTTCGGCGCTGCGGCAGCAACTCCCGCAGAGCGACCGCGTCCACGGCGTGTTCACCGACGGCGGTGCCCGGCCGAACGTCATCCCGGCGCGCGCCGCGCTGTTGTTCTACCTCCGTTCCCAAAGCCCGGAAACGCTGCGCGACCTCGCCGCCCGAATGACGTCGATCGCGGAAGGCGCGGCGGCGATGACCGGCTGCGGCGTCGAGCTGATCTGGGACGCGCAGGCGGCGTACTTGCCGATCCGGTTCAACACCGCGCTGGCCGGGCGCTGGACGGCCAACCAGCTGGGCACCGGCCGCAAGCCGCTGCCGCCGGGCATCGTGCCGGAGTCGCTCACCGGCTCCACGGACCTGGGCAACCTGTCCTACCGGATGCCCGCGCTGCACCCGATGCTCGCCGTCTCGGGGTCGACGGTCGCCTTGCACACCAAGGAGTTCGCGGCCGCGGCGGGCTCGTCCACCGGGGACGCCGGGGTCCGTGACGGCGCGCTGGGCCTGGCCCTCACCGCTGCCGACTACCTGGGCGACGCCGCGCTGCGGAAGGCGGTGCACGACGAGTTCGAAGCGGCGGGAGGGGCATTGGACGTGCCGGCGTTCTTCGACTGAGAACCGCCTGAGTTTTCTCAGCTGATTCTTCTCAGCAAAGCCTGAGGTATTTCCACAGGCTGCTCACAAGCACGGGCGCGAATCTTGTTCCATGACCGAGAACGAGAGTCGGCCCGGCCCCGCCTCACCCGGTGGGCACCAGCCGCACCAGAGCACTCCGCAGTACGGGCCGTACGCGCAGCAGCAGTACGGCTACCAGCACCAGGCCGCGCCGAACCCTCTGTTCACCCCGCAGCAGCCGGGTCCGGCGCCCACGGCGCTGAAGACCAAGCCGCGCAAGGGCGGCCGCGTCGCCCTGATCGTCAGCGCGACCGCCCTCGGCGCCGCGCTGGTCGGCGGGGTCGGCGGCGCCGCGATCGTCGGGCTCGGCACGAACTCGGCGGACGGCACCACGACGTCGGTGAGCACGCCGGCCGCGAGCGGGCAGCCGGTCGCGAACTCGACGTCCGGTGACGTCAGCGGCGTCGCGGCGAAGGTGACGCCGAGCGTCGTCCAGATCAACGTGACCACCGACCAGGGCGAGGCCATCGGCTCCGGCGTCATCCTGACCTCGGACGGCCGGATCCTGACGAACGCGCACGTCGTCGACGGCGCCCAGGACGTCGTGATCACGACGTCCGACGGCAAGAAGTACCAGGCCAGCGTGGTCGGCGCGGACACCAAGGCGGACATCGCGGTGGTCCAGGCCAAGAACGCCAGCGGCTTGACGGCCGCCACTCTGGGCGACTCGAGCAAGCTGGTCGTCGGCCAGTCGGTCGTCGCGATCGGCTCGCCCGGCGGGCTGCAGAATACCGTGACCACCGGCATCGTCAGCGCGCTCAACCGCAACCTGTCCGACATCGGCGAGGGCCAGCAGCACCAGCAGTCGCCGTTCAGCCGCACCTCGAACCAGGCCGAGAACTCGCCCAGCTACACGGCGATCCAGACGGACGCCTCGATCAACCAGGGCAACTCCGGCGGCGCGCTGGTCGACGCCCAGGGCAACGTCATCGGCATCAACTCGGCGCTCTACAGCCCGGCGGCGTCGGCCAACGGCTCGGCGGGCAGCGTCGGGATCGGCTTCGCCATCCCGATCAACGACGCCAAGAAGATCGTCGACCAGATCGTGAACAACTAGGACGCGGACGGGCCGTTGTCGGGGCGGTCCGTCCCACCCGCTTCGGGGCGCGGGGAGCGGCGAAGGCCGTTTCGAGAGTCAATCGGGGGCTCTCGAAACGGCCTTCGCGTCGTTCTACAGGTCGTAGGTGAGGACCAGCGTGTGGTTCTGCTCGGCGTCCATCTCGATGTTCGCCGTGCCGGAGATACCGGCCAGCTCGCCGAAGCCCGAGCCGGTGAGGATCTTGAGCGTCAGGCCCGAGTCGTCCGCGGTGTGGTGCAGGACGAAGCCGCCCTTGCGGCCGTCGACCGAGACCGCGAGACGCTCGAAAGCGACGTACGCGCGCGAAGTCGCGTTGGACGCCGTGAGCATCTCGACGGTGCTGGTCCCCTCGACCGCGCCGGTGAACGTCTTGGCGATGGCCACCCGGGCGAACTCGGTACCGCCGGCCTCGTCGGTCGCCTGCGGCTCCCACTTGTCGAGGACGAACGACGTGGTGGCGGTGCTGGTCATGGCTTTCCCCTGTCTCGATGGTGGCGCCAGTTTCGCAGCGATACCTGACAGATCACGTCAGGTTTTGTCAGCGCCTCCGGTTGCCGAACAGCCCGCGCGTGATCTCCCGGCCCAGCGCGCTGGCCGCGGAGCGCATGAACGACTTCACGGCCGGGTTCTTCATCGCCGACTCGATGAACCCCGGATCGTCCTTCTCCTTCCCGGGCGCCGGAGCGGCCGGCGGAGGCGGCGCGTCCGGGGCGGCCTCGGGAGCGGGCGCGGCGGCGACCTTCGCGGCCAGCTTCTCGTACGCCGACTCCCGGTCGATCGTCTCGCCGTACTTCGCGTGCAGATCCGACGACGCGACAGCCGCGGCGACGGCCTCCTCGCCGATCGAGCCCATCTTCGACCGCGGCGCGCGCAGCCGCGTCCACGCCACCGGCGTCGGCGCGCCCCGCTCCGACAGCACCGTGACGATCGCCTCCCCGATGCCCAGCGACGTCAACGCCGTGTCGAGCTCGTAGAACTTCGTCTTCGGGTACGTCTTGACGGTCTTGGCCAGCGCCGCCTGGTCGTCCGGCGTGAACGCCCGCAGCGCGTGCTGGATCCGGGCGCCGAGCTGCGAAAGCACGTTGTTCGGGATGTCCGTCGGCAACTGCGTGCAGAAGAACACGCCGACGCCCTTCGACCGGATCAGCTTCACGGTCTGCTCGATGCGCTCGAGGAACGCCTTCGACGCGTCGTTGAACAGCAGGTGCGCTTCGTCGAAGAAGAAGACCAGCTTCGGCTGCTCGAGATCGCCTTCCTCGGGCAGCTCCTCGAACAACTCGGCCAGCAGCCACATCAGGAACGTCGAGAACAGCGCCGGCTTCGCCTGCAGGTTGTCCAGCTCCAGCAGCGTGACGACGCCCTTGCCGCCGTTCTGCCGCATCAGGTCGTGCACATCCAGCTCGGGCTCGCCGAAGAAGTCTTCGCCGCCCTGCGCTTCGAGGTTCGACAAGGCCCGCAGGATCACCCCGGCCGTCGCCGCCGACACCCCGCCGATGCCTTTGAGGTCCGCCTTGCCCTCGTCGCTGGTCAGGTGCGTGATCACCGACCGGAGGTCCTTCGTGTCCAGCAACGCCAGGCCACGCTGGTCCGCCCAGTGGAAGATCAGCCCGAGCGTCGACTCCTGCGTCTCGTTGAGACCGAGCACCTTCGACAGCAGCACCGGCCCGAAACTCGTGATCGTCGCCCGGATCGGCGAGCCCTTCCCACCGGTGCCCAGCGAGAGGAACTGCACCGGGAACGCCGTCCCCGCCCAGTCGTCACCCAGCTCCTGCGCGCGCTTCGCGACCTTGTCGTTCGACTCACCGGCCGCGGCGAGCCCGGACAGGTCGCCCTTCACGTCCGCGAGCACCACCGGCACCCCCGCCGCCGACAGCTGCTCCGAGATCAGCTGCAACGTCTTCGTCTTGCCCGTCCCGGTCGCTCCCGCGACCAGCCCGTGCCGGTTCAGCGTCGCCAACGGCAGGCGCACCGCGGCCGCGGCGTCGGTCACCCCGTCGATCACCACCGCGCCCAGCTCCAGCGCGGCGCCTTCACTCGCGTAACCCGCGGCGATCTCGCTCGCCGGCGACCCCTGCTCCGTCACTCGCAACTCCCCGATCGTGTGTCCTGCACCACACCGGGAGCGTAACGCGCCGTACGCGCAGGTAACGCCACTCCTATCCCCGTGTCGGGTTAGGGTCACCAGGTGACCGACCGCCTAGTCTGGATCGACTGCGAGATGACGGGGCTCGACCTCGGCAAAGAAGCGTTGATCGAAATCGCCGCCCTCGTCACCGACGCGGAGCTCAACGTGCTCGGCGACGGAGTCGACATCGTCATCCACGCCGACGAGGAAAAACTCGCCGGGATGCCCGACGTCGTCCGCGAGATGCACGCCCACTCCGGCCTCACCGAAGAGGTCCGCGCCTCCAGCGTCACCCTCGAAGAAGCCGAACGCCGCGTCCTCGACTACATCCGCGAGCACGTCCCCGAACCGGGCACCGCGCCGCTCGCCGGCAACTCCATCGCCACCGACCGCGGCTTCATCGCCCGCGACATGCCGGCCCTCGACGCCCACCTGCACTACCGCATGGTCGACGTCTCGTCGGTGAAGGAACTCGTCCGCCGGTGGTACCCGCGCATCTACTACGCCAAGCCGGAAAAGGGCCTCGCCCACCGAGCCCTCGCCGACATCAGGGAATCCATCGGCGAACTCGACTACTACCGGCGCGTCGCCTTCGTCCCCCAGCCGGGGCCCACCAGCGACGAAGCCAAAGCCGCGGCCGCTGAAGTGCAGGAACAGCACCAAAGGTAACCCCCTGCGAACCCCGCGAGGGCACCCGCTACGATTACAGCCAACGAGGTGATCGCAAGCGGTTCCCTCGCTGATGGTGGGCGTAGCTCAGCTGGTAGAGCACCTGGTTGTGGTCCAGGAGGTCGCGGGTTCGAAACCCGTCGCTCACCCCAATGGCCCCAGGCTGGTCGGTTGCTTCGCAACCTTTCCGCAGCCTGGGGTTTCGCCTTTTTGTGGGGGTCGAACCCCCACGCCCCCGCCGGGGGCTTGCCCCCGGACCCCCGTCCCGCGTGGTCAGGTTTTGGCTGTTGGGTGGAGCCAGGTGGGGCGTGTGGCCGTGATCAGCAGTAGGGCCAGTGCCAGGGTTACGTAGAGGGCGTGGGCTGCTGCTTGGGCTATTGGTGGGTGGTTTGCCGGGAGGATCACCAGGCCTACCAACGGGATGTTGTTGCGGCCTGTTCCGACCTGCCACGGGAAGAGGAGCAGGTAGGTTGCGGTGAGGGCTGCCGCTGGATACCAGGTGCGGGCGTTGTGGGCGGCGCAGGCCGCCATTACGAAGAACGGGATGAACCAGACCCAGTAGTGCGTCCAGGTCCAGGGCGTGACCAGGATCATCAGGGCGCCGACTGTGCTCACTGCCAGGAGTTCGCGGTTTTCTCGGTGGGCTCGGAGGGCGATCCAGAACGCCGCCAGTGCGACCAGCGCCGCTACCGGGATCCAGATCGGGCCCGTGACGTCCGGGATGTCGAGGATGCGGGCCAGAGCGCCGCGGATCGACTGGTTCTCCGGGGATGTCGCGTCGCTGTCGCCGGTGATGCGGGACGGGTCCGCCAGGTTCGCGGCCCAGAAAGCCGCCGAGTCGCGGGGGAACGCCACGAAGCCCGCGAGAACCGTCGCGGCGAACGTTCCGACGGCTACCGCTGCCGCTTTGAAGCGGCGGGTGAGCAGGAGGTAGACGACGAAGATGGCCGGGGTCAGCTTGATCGCCGCCGCCAAGCCCACGCCGGCGCCCGTCCACCACCGGTTGCGGCCGGTCAGGTCGGCGAGGACCAGCAGGAGCAGCAAGAGGTTGACCTGGCCCGCCGTGAAGTTCATCAGGACCGGCTGGAGCGGGAGAGCCAGCGCCGTGAGGGCCGCCGTCGCCGCCGCACGGCCGTGGTCCCGGGCGTAGCCGAGGCTGCCCAGCGAAATCCAGACGACCGCCAGCAGCGAGAACAAGTTGACCAGCAACGCGAAGAGCGGCAGGAGCAGTTTCGGGACCACCGTCAGGGGGACGAAGACGCCCGCGGCGAACGGCGTGTACTTGAACGTGCCGCCGATCGTCGGCAAGGACGAGACACCCTGTTCGTAGAGGGGCATGCCCGCGCGGACGGCCTTGCCGGTCGCCACGTAGGAGCGGAAGTCTTCGAGGTAGACGCCCGCTTTCGTCCAGACGCCCGCCCAGACCGTGTAGCCCGCGAACATCACCAGGAGCAGCCCGCCTGCCGCCAGCATCCACCACAGGGGTGCCGGCAACTTGCGCTCGACCGGTGAAACGGGTGCCACCACTTTCGCCATCGGATCCCCCTCGGGATGCGCGAGGAGGCAGTCTGACAGGTCACATCGGACCGCCCGACCTTAGCCCATTGGTGGCGCCTCTCACGACCAGGTGGCTCAGCGTGCGCGAGCCGGTGACCGGGTGCACCGTGTTCTGGTGGAAAGTTCACGCCCCAAGCTGCGCAACCGGAAGAAACTGCGGTACGAGGACATCACCGTCGTCGACCGGTCCCTGCTCAAGCGCGCGGTGGGAGCCGCCGCGCTGGGCAACGCCATGGAGTGGTTCGACTTCGGCGTCTACGCCTACATCGCCGACACCATCGCCGAGGTGTTCTTCCCGCCCACGGTCTCCGCCGGGGTCCGGCTGATCGGGACCTTCGGCGCCTTCACCGCCGCGTTCCTCATGCGTCCCCTCGGCGGGCTCGTGTTCGGCCCGCTCGGCGACCGCATCGGACGGCAGAAGGTCCTCGCCGTCACCATGATCATGATGGCGATCGGCACCCTGTGCATCGGGCTGATCCCGTCCTACTCCTCCATCGGCGTCTGGTCGCCGATCCTGCTCGTCCTCGCCCGCATGGTGCAGGGCTTCTCCACCGGCGGCGAGTACGGCGGCGCGACGACGTTCATCGCCGAGTACTCCCCCGACAAGCGCCGCGGCTTCATGGGCTCCTGGCTCGAGTTCGGCACGCTGTCCGGGTACGTGCTCGGCGCGTCCGTCGTCACCGGGATGAAGGCGTGGGTGCCGCACGAGACGTTGCTCGACTGGGGCTGGCGGGTCCCGTTCCTCGTCGCCGGCCCGCTCGGCATCATCGGCCTCTACATGCGCCTCAAGCTCGAGGAGACCCCGGCGTTCCAGAAGCACGCCGAGGAAGCGGAGAAGCGCGGCCGCGCCGGCGAGCCGTTCTGGAAGATGTTCACCGAGTACTGGCCCGCGCTGCTCATCTGCGTCGGGCTGGTGCTCGTGTTCAACGTCACCGACTACATGCTGCTCTCGTACATGCCGACGTACCTGTCCGAGCAGCTGCACCTCGACGCCACCCACGGGCTGCTGCTGATCATCGTCGTCATGGTCGTGATGATGCTCATCATCATGGTCGGCGGCCGGATCACCGACCAGGTCGGCCGCAAGCCCGTCATGATGGCGGGCTGCCTCGGGTTCCTCGTGCTCTCGTGGCCGCTGATGCTGCTGGTGCACGACGGCGGCCTCGTCCTGACGTTCCTCGGGCTGATGGGCCTCGGCCTGCTGCTGCTCTGCTTCGAGGTGTCGATGCCTTCGGCGCTGCCTGCGCTGTTCCCGACGGCGATCCGGTACGGCGCGCTGTCGATCGCGTTCAACATCTCGGTGTCGCTCTTTGGCGGCACGACCCCGCTGGTGATGCAGTCGCTGATCTCCGCGACCGGCCACGACTTCTGGCCCGCCTGGTACCTGATGGCGGCGGGCGCGATCGGCGCGGTCGCGGTGTTCTTCAGCCGCGAGACGGCGAACAAGCCGCTGTGGGGTTCGGGGCCCGCGGTTTCGAGCGAGGCCGAGGCACGCGAGCTGATGCGCGCCTCGGCCAAGGACGGCTAGTTGCCGGCGGTGCGCCACTCGTCCCAGGACAGCTGCCAGACGCTCCACCCATCGGTCGGCTCCAGCTTCGGGCCGCCGCTGTTCTGCACGGTGACGATGTCGCCCTTCTTGGACGTGTCCATCAGCCACTTCGTGTTCTCGGTCGACAGGTTGAGGCAGCCGTGGCTGACGTTGCTGTGCCCCTGCTGCCGGACCGACCACGGCGCGGAGTGGTAGAAGATGCCGCTGTAGGACAGGCGCACCGCGTACTGGACGAAGGTGCGGTACCCGCCGGGCGCGTCCTCGGGCACGCCGTACGTGCCGGAGTCCATGGTGTAGCCGGTGTGCTCGCTCATGACGGTGTAGGTCCCGGCCGGCGTGTTGTGCCCGGGCTTGCCCATGGACGTCGGCATGGTCTTGACCACCTGGTCGTTGATCGTGACCGTCATCTGGTGGGTCCCACCGTCGGCGACGGCGACGAGCTTGTCCCCGACCGCGCCGCTCACGCTCTTGTCCTCGCGGCCGTAGCTGCCGTTGCCGAGCGGCTTGCCGTAGACGGCGGCGTCCACCTTGATCTTGGTGCCGCTCTTCCAGTAGTCCTTCGGCCGCCAGGTGACCTGCTTGTCGCCGGACCAGCGGAACGCGCCCTCGGTGGCCGGCTCCGCGGTGATCTTGAGCGCCTTCTCGGCCGCGGCCTTGTCGGCGACGTTCCCGGTGAAGGTGAAGATCAGCGGCATCCCGACCCCGACGGTCTCCCCCTCGACGAGGTTCACCGAGACGCCCAGCTGCCGCGCGGGCTTGGCGGTGCTGAAGCTCGACTCCGCCGTGACCGGCTTGCCGTCACCGCCGATCGCGGTCGCGGTCAGCTTGTACGTCTTGTTGTACCCGAGCGGCTCGGCGGAGTCCCACCCGGAACCATCGGCCCGCGCCTTCCCGGCGACGACCTTCCCATCGGCCCCGGTCAGCTTCACCTCGCCGACCTTCCCCCCGGCAACGCTCACACTCACCGGCTCCCCGGGCGCGACGTCCTTGGCATCCTTCGCAGGCGTGACCGTGAGCACGGCAGGCTTCGGAGCGGGCGCGGGCGCACTCGACGACGCCGTCTCCTCGGGCGGTTCACCCGAAGGACTGCTGCTGCACCCGGCCACGGTGAGGCCGATCACCCCAGCGGCCACCAGCAGCCGCGCCTTCATACCCCGCATGCCCACCCGCCTGTTTCGCCGTCGATGTCCGACTACAGTGTGCCCGACCAGCCGCGACGCCGGGGCAGCAATGCCCGAACCCGCTTAGGGGACCCCCCTGAAACGGGGTGCGAACGGGGTGCTAATCTTTTCCACGTCGCCGAGGGAAGCCTCCGGCAGACACCGGCGCCATTAGCTCAATTGGCAGAGCAGCTGGCTCTTAACCAGCGGGTTCGGGGTTCGAGTCCCTGATGGCGCACCCCCACTCCCCAGGTTGAAGCTTTCTTCGACCTGGGGATTTGTGGTATCTGGAATCATTCCTTCCACTTCCTCTCTGTCCATTGTGGTCTCCTGCGAGCCCGAGGGGAGCCCGAGAGCGCACGCCGGGTGCAACGCCTTCCGCGGAATCGCCCCGGCCAGCTTCCTCGCCGCATCCGCGGCAACCTCTTCGGCGACGTTGGTGTAGAGGTCCATCGTCACTTTGATCGAGGAGTGCCGGAGCATGTGCTGGATCACCTTCATGTCCACCCCGGCACTCAGGGCCAGGGTCGCGGCGCCGTGACGAAGGCCGTGCAGCGTGATCGGGGGCAGATCGGCCAGCTTGATCAGCCGCGCGAACTCGTCAGCCACGTCGGCGGGGTGCAGCGGGCTGCCGTCCGGCTCGGTGAAGAGCAAGTCGGTATCCACCCAATCCGCGCCGAGGCGAGCCTTGGCTTCGTCTTGACGGGCGATGTGCGCGACGAGGACCAGGACGGTGTCCGGGTCGAGCGCAACGATCCCCTCCGACGACGGGGTCTTCGGCTTGCTCTGACCGGTCTCCCAGCCGTACTGCACGATCTGGTTGGCCACCTCGATGCACGCGGCGTCCAGGTAGGTGTCGGAGCGGCGTTGCCCACAGCCCTCGCCGCGGCGGAGGCCGGTGTAGGCGATGAGGTGGTAGAGCGCGTAGAGCGGGTGGTTGACGATGAAGTCCAGGAACTGACCGGTCTGTTCGGCCGTCCACACCATCACCGGGAAGGGGACCTCGCCGGTGCGCCGCCACTTCGCGACCCGTTCCGGGGTCCACAGCTTCGGCTTCGGCCGCACCGCCGGCGGCAGCTCGACCAGCTTCGCCACGTTGTGCGTCAGCAGCCCTTGGTCGACGTACGGCCTCAGGACCGCGCGCAAGGTCTCCTTGATCCGGTGCAGTGATGTCGGTCCGACCGGGCGCTGCCACTTCACCGCCGCGATCTTCCGCGGGTCGCCGCTCGCCCGGTACTCGGCGATCAACTCGTTGCGCTCCACGATCGCCTCGAACATCGCGTCCAGATGACCGACCCGCAGCCGGTCGCGCCGGATCTTGCCCAGATGCGGACGCAGGTAGAGGCGGACATGCGACTCGTACGAGCGGTACATGTTCCGGCTGACGTTGCGCTTCTTCAACGCCAGGAAGGCATCGAAGACCTCGTCCATGATCGGATGCTCCAGCACCTGCGCTCCCGCGCGAACGAGACGGCGCACATGCTCGGTCTCGGGCAGCGGCTGCTTCTGCGAGATCAGTCCCGCGAGCAAGTCTCCGATCTTGCCCAGAGTCTCGTCGTCGCCTTCTTCGGCGATCCCGAGCAGGTCTCGCACCCGCCGCAGCCCCTTCTCCGCCTCGGCCGCGCTTTCATAGCCACCGCGGCGGCGTGGCCGGCGGTTGCCCTGCGCGTCCTTCGGCAGCTCGATCCGGAAGTACCACTGACCGTGCCGCTTATTCGCCAGCTTCGGACAGGCGTCGCCGAGCGACTTCCTGCTCGCGTCCCGACACGAACACCGCCGGTACACCGACCCATCAGCCACCGAGAACCCGCTCCCCTCGTTCGTCAAGCACCCACCAGGGGCTTTCTCCACGCCCGATGCTCGCGCTGCGACCACCACTCGGGGAAGCCCGAGCCCGGGAAAGATCACCGGATCAGGTGGCCAGCCCCAGCACCCGCAACAACCCCGCCGTCGGCACCCGATACGCCCCACCCACCCGCAGCACTGGGCAAGGAAAGGAGCCACCGCGGGCAAGCGCATACGCCGTGGTCCGCTTGATGCGCAACGCCCGGGCAGCCGTCATCAGGTCCACCACGGCCGGCAACGCCGCCACCTCCGACAGCGTCATCGGCTCCCACGCCTCGATCATCACGACAACCCCAACCGCCGCAACGCCAACGCGTGACTGTCCGGGTTGATGTCGATTCCGATGTACCGGCACCGGTGCTCACGCGCCGCGAGACCGGTCGTCCCGCTGCCCGAGAACGGATCGAGAACCGTCCCACCCGGACGACACCCCAGCCGGACACACCGCCGCGCGATCTCCAACGTCCCCACCGCCGGATGACCGACCCGCCCGCGATCTGCCGAGACCGTCCACACCGCGGTCTCGGCACCAGTCTCGCCACGGTCTCGTGCCAGTTCGAAGATGGTCTCGTACCGATGCGCGAACCGGTCCCGCATACTCTCCGGCCGTGCGTTCGGCTTGTGCCAGATGATCTCGCGGTGCACCAGCCACCCTCGCTCCATCAACGCGAACGCGACCCGCCACGGCACACCCACAAGATCCTTCGCCCGGAACGCCGACTGCGGCGGCCGTCGACTTCCGTACGAACTCCGCAGACGCACCGGCGCGGTGCGGGCCGTGGAGCCCTTAGCGACGTAATTGCCCCACGAACCGCCGTAACTGTCCCCCAGGTTGAGCCACACCGTGCCCCGCGGCGACAGTATCTGAGCAAGCCCATCGAAAAGGCCGGCAAGGCGAGCCACGTAGTCCTCGACGCGCGGTTCAATACCCAGTTGGCTCCGGACCCCGTAGTCCCGAAGCCCCCAGTACGGCGGCGACGTCACAACACAATCCACGGAGCCCAACGGCAACTGCTTCACCGCCTCCGCGCCATCCGCCGAATACAACGTCACCTGGCCGTCGTCGTAGAACATCACGCCGCGACCTCCGACGACGAAGGCCGCGAAACAACACGACGACCTAGCCGGCGAACGGCGCCGTCAATGTCATGCGCGCCGAACAGATTCAAGACATCACCGCCGGCCGGACATCCAGCCAGCACACAACGCTCGACAAGACCACGTGAACCCGGCAGCACCACGTCACCGGGACGAACGCCAGACTCTCGCAAGGGTTCAAGTTCGAAGAAGTAACGCGGCTGCCGAACACACAGGAACACCAGCCCGACCGACCTGCGCTCTGCGACCACCGCGTTGCGGAGCAACCACCCTTCCCGCTGAACAGCGAACGCGACACGCCAGGGAAGCCCGGTCAGCGATCCGCTGTCGCACCTGTCGCTCGCGATGAGCCAGGCGGTACCGGCTGGCCGGAGCACCCCGTGCAGCGCCCTCCAAACCGCCGATATCCCGGTGACGACGGCCTCCGTCTGCAACTGCTCCAGATCGGGTTCGGCGATCGCGCAGTCCACACTGGCCCTGGGCAATTTTCCCAAGGTCTCGATCGCAGCGGTGAATACACTGTCCAGTTGCAACGTCGCCTCCGCGTCTCGATGTCCACGAGACACGGAAAATTCGACAGAATTTGATTCTTCGGTGGCGTCATCCCTTGGCAAGCAACTGGCCGATGCTCCGAACCGGAGCCGGTCCGGCTGGCGCTCTGCCGATGACTTTCCCAGTGCCGATCAGCGTGATCCGGATCTGTACAGCCCACAGGGCCACGGCGAGGTCCCAGGACATGGCGAGCAGGACCGCTTCGACTTCATGGGCCTCGCCGTCGAGGGTGAGCACGCCTGCTCGGCGGAGATCGATCACCATGAGGTCGCGGTTGGCGGTGTGCCCCAGCGAGACGAGCGCCGGATACGGCGGCTCACCGTGCTCGCTCTTGAGGTTCGCCGTGGGATCCAGCTGTCATTCGGCGAGGTCGGTATTGATGAACGGTCCCGGCGACGAGCGCCTGCGTCAGCGAGACGTTGGTGGTGAACAAGCTCAACCCGACCATCGCGACCACCCTGTCGGCGGGCACCGTGAACATCGGCGCCACCGTGCACGCGTCGGCCACGCTGAGCGGGGCGACCGGCAACGCGGGCGGCACGGCGACTTACACCGTGTACTCCGACAACACCTGCAGCACCCAGGACGCGGCCGCGGGCACCAAGACCGTCACCAACGGAGGCGTGCCGGACTCCGACCCGGTGACGTTCTCCGCGGCGGGAACGTTCTACTGGCAGGTGGTCTACAGCGGCGACGCCAACAACAAACGACAGTTCCACGCTGTCCGGGGCGACGGCCACCGCCGGCGGCACGATGACGTTCACCCTGTACAGCCCGGCCGACGCGACGTGCTCCGGCACACCCGCCTACAGCCAGACCGTCGGAGTCAACGGCAACGGCACCTACGCCACGAAACAGCACCGTCTTCGCCACCAGCGAAAGCACCTGGCGCTGGCAGGTGCACTACAGCGGCGACGCGAACAACGAGGCCTCGACCTCCGCCTGCGGCGTCGAACAATTCACCATCAAGAACAGCTAGCGATACCCGACCGAGGGGCCCGCTCACCGTGCGCGGGCCCCTCAACCATGCATCACGGCGTTTCGCCGCAGCGGTGACAGGTGAATGGGGCCGGAAGCCTCCCGCGGGGCCGGGAAGCAGGGCGAAACGCCTCTGGCTGGACAGCTCCGCGGAGAGCGATGCTGTCGAGGACACCGACAACCCAGCGGATCGCGCCCGCACCCGGGGTTCCGCTTCGGCGCCAGGTGAACCATGATGTCGCGGGTCCGTCGTCGGGCTTTGGCACCGGTGGTGAATGCGCAGGTGTAGAACCGCCGCGATGACGAGCGCCCGGGGGCGATAGCCCATCGGCCGCGCTGGAAGCCCTCGCGGGACGGTGACGACGACGCGTTTCGCGTGCTGTACCGGGCCGTCCAACCTTCCGCGGCGATCTGGACGGCTTCCACGGCTGCGTGGCGATCATCGGCAGGCCCAGGCCATCGATCACCTCCGGCACCAGCCCGGACGCCCGATCGCGGCGGAGCGGGCCGAGGTGCTCACCAACGTGCCCGGGCGCAGGACACCGCCGGGGCGGCCGTCGACGCGATCGGCACCGACGCGGCACTCGCCCTCATCGCGAAACTCCCTCGTGACCAGGCCGAAGCGATCATGTTGCGGGCTGTCACGGGCCTGGACGCGCCCGCTGCGGCCAAGGTGCTGAGCAAGCGCCCGGGTGCCGTGCGCACCGCAGCCTGCCGGGGCCTGCGCACCCTGGCCGAACAGCTGCCGCTTCCTCAACCGGGGCGAAGCCGCAGGTCAGAGGCTGGCGTGACAGATTTGAGGGCGTCGACGCTGAAGGAGGTGAGATGAGCACAGACCGTTCTCGACGACTCGACCGGCGGACCACTGAGGTAATCCTCGACGGCGCGCCGGCCGGGCGCGACCACGCGCTGAACGCTTTGCTCGCCGCCGCGGCCGGGGCGGCGAGTGAAGCTGAACTGCGGGGGAAGATGCCGCGATCACGGCGTTCCGGGCCGCTCGCCTCACCTCAGCCCCTCGACCCAGGAGACGTTTGATGATCAAGACGATGCTGGCGAAACTGCTCACGGCCAAGCTCGCGGTGGCGGCCGCCGCAGCCGCGGCCGTAACCGTCGGGGGTGTCGCCGCGGTCGCGGCGACCGGCAACTTCCCCGGTTCAACCGATGAGCACGCCACGAGTACGCCGGCGACGGCCACCGCTTCGGGCAAGCCGAGCGTCTCGACCACGGAAGCGGCCGAGGCCTCGCACGGCGAAGGCAAGAGCACCGGCGCCGAGCCCAGTGGGTCCCCATCCCCCTCACTGGTCGGCCTGTGCCACGCCTACACCGCCGGAGACAAGGCAGAACACGGAAAAGCCTTGGAGAACCCGGCGTTCACCGTGCTGATCACCACCGCGGGCGGCAAGGACAACGTCGACGTCTACTGCACGAAGGTCCTCGCCGACGCCGATGACGCCTCGACGAGCGCCGAGCCGGCCACGCCGTCGGCCGCGAACGACCACACCACGCAGCCCCATCCGACCGAGGGACAGGGCGACGCCCACAAGAACGAGCCCACTGTCACCAAGCCCACCCACCCGTGACACGCCGAATTCCTGTCCCTGGTCCGGGGGCAGGAATTCGGTGGGTGCGCGCGCCTGTCGGGGCACGCCGCACCATCGTGAGTGGAGAGTGCTGCGGGGACCCACACTCTCCACTCACGGCCCCGAACGGTGACCCGTCTTCCGCCCGGATGGTCACCGTTCGAGAAGCGGGTGGCGGTCACCTGCACTCCGCCACCTGGAGGCCGCCACCCGCACTCGGAGTCAGTCCGCGCGAAGCTCGGCACATACATTCTCGTTGCTCAGCCTCGCAGAAATGACGCGGTGCAGGCGCGGCCGGAAACGCATGACGTCCACACTGGAATTGCGCTGGCGCGTAAATGGCGACCCCTTCAAACCGTCGCGGCCGGTGGTGAAGACCACGTCGCCGCCGTCCACGATGAAGCAGACTGACACCACAATCGAGGGGCCAGTGGTTGAGGCGGTTGCGAATTTTCCGATGCGCGTGCCCGCCGCGACGGCCGGCCGCCGCTGCGATCGCGGCGAGTTGCACGCGGCCGCGGGCAGGTTGGTGGGTGCCGTCGAAATGCAGCACTGCGGATACGCGCCGGCGATCTTTCGTCCAACCGACCACGGGCGGGCGGGCGGCGATCGCGGCGAAAGCCGCCGCCATGAGCGCGTAGGCGACGGTCAACGTGCGGCGCGGCCCGATGCGGTCGGTGAGGACCCCGGTGCAGACCGAACCGGCGACCGCTCCGACGCCGTACGCCATGAGCAGGACCGCGAGCCAGCCGCCGCTGTGTTCGGGGAGCAGCCGTGCCGCGTAGGCGTAGGGCACGTACGCCGCCGCCATGCCGACGATGGTGAGACCGAGGACGGCGAGGACTCGGGGACGCGCGAGTGGCGCGAGGCGGTCGCGGACCGTCTGGGCGCCGCCGGGTCCGGGATCCGGCGCCGTCAGGCGGATCGTGACGGCGGCGACCCAGGCAAGCACCCCGACGACGAGCAGCGCACCGCGCCAGCTCACGATGTCCGCCACCACGCTGCCCAGTGGCACGCCGATCGCGGTCGCCAGCGTCAGGCCCGAGACGACCAGTGCGAGGGCCCGTCCACGGTGCCGTTCTCCTGCGACCCGCGCCGAAAGCACACCCGCGACCGGGGTCACCAACGACGCCGCGAGCGCGGCGATCACCCGCCCGGTCAGGAACATCCCGAACCCGGCGCTGATCGCGCACAGCACGTTCGCCAGCCCCAGCACCGTCAGCGCGGCGGCGATCACCCGGCGCGGCGACCGCGTGCTCGTGGCCGCCGCGAGGACGGGCGCCCCGACGACGTACGCCAGCGCGAACACCGTCACCGACCAGCCCGCCGCCGAGACCGGGACCGCCATGTCGCGAGCCAGGGCAGGCAGGAACCCGGCCACCACCCAGGCGTCCGTGCCCACCGCCACGGTCCCTGCGAGCAGGGGTAGCAGCCGGAGCCGGCGACCACGCTCATTATCGATACTCAATATCCACAATCCTTCGACGAAGGCGCCCGCGTCAACCTGGGGCGCACGGACAGGTCAGCTGAAGGCGGCGATCGTCCGGTCGCGGGCGCGCGAGCCGGCCTCGCCCGCGACGTCGGCGATGCTCTGACCGGCGAGAGCGGTGCGGTACGACAGCTCCGCGCGCCCCATGGCTCGCGAAACCGCGCACTGCCCGGGACGATGACCCAGTTCGCCGGAGCGTCCGGACAGGCGGATCTCCTCGCACTGGAACGCCGGTTCCCGGCCCTCGACGGCCGCGACCACGTCCATCAGCGAGATCCGCTCCCCGGGCCGGCGCAGCACGAAGCCGCCGGACTGCCCCCTGGTCGCCTCGGCGAGTCCGTCCGAAACCAGCGCCCGCAACGTCTTCTGCAGGTAGGCGGGTGGCAGGCCGAAAAACGACGCGAGCTGAGCCGAGGTCACCGGCCGGCCTGCCAGCCAGTGCATGATCACGCAGCAGTGCAACGCCGCCTCGACACCTTTGCCCATCTTCATAGTGGATATAGTATGTCCACTAACCCGGGTCGTCGAAGTGAGGCCGGTGACATGGATCCGAAGAGGCTCTTGATCTTCCGTGCGATCGCCCGCGCGGGGTCGATCAGCGCGGCCGCTCGCGAGTTCGGGTGGACCCAGCCCGCCCTGAGCCAGCACCTCGGCGCCCTCGAACGAGAGGCGGGAACGCCGCTCGTGCTGCGCGGCCCCCACGGCGTCACGCTGACCGAGGCCGGCCACATCCTCCTGCGCCGCGCCGACGCCGTCGCGGGGCAGCTGGACCTGGCCGCGGAGGAGCTCGCCGCGGTGGCGCGGTTGCGCCGAGGGCGGGTCCGGCTCGCGGCCTACCCCTCCGCACTGGCGACGATCGTCCCGCGCGCGGCCGCGTCACTGCGCAACCGCCTTCCCGAAGCGGACATCACGCTCGTCGAAGCGGAGCCTCCCGAAGCCCTCGCGCTTCTCGGGCGCGGCGACGTCGATCTCGCGCTCGTCTTCGGCTACGAGCAGGGTTCCGACCACATCGGACGCGCCTGCCGACGGCTCGGAGAGGAACCCGTGCGGCTCGTCACCGCTGCCGGCGGCCACCCGGCGAACGGCCCCCTCACCTTGGCGGATCTGCGGGACGAGGAGTGGGTCGTGGGCTGCGACCGGTGCCGTGATCACCTGCTGGACCTCTGCCGGAACGCCGGGTTCGAACCGATCGAGCGGCATTCCACCGACGACTACGTCGTCCGCCAGAACCTGGTCGCCGCGGGGTTCGGCGTCACGCTCCTCCCCCAGGCCGCGCTCGACGCCTACCGGCATCCTGACGTGGTCGTGCGCGGCGATCCCCGGCTCGGCCGGCGAGAACTCCATGTGGTGTACCACGACGGCGCCGAGCAGGTGCCGGCCACCGCCGCGCTGCTCCACGAGCTGGGGACCGCGTGGCGAACACAAGCCGAGCGGAACCGGTGAGCGCGATGCTCGCGCACCTGATCGGCTTCGTCGCGGTCGCGGCCCTGGTCATCGTCACGCCCGGCCCCGACACCGCGCTGACGATCCGGAACACCTTGGCCGGCGGGCAACGCGCGGGGACGCTCACCGGGGTCGGCGTCGCGCTCGGGCAACTGGTGTGGACGGCGGGCACCAGCCTCGGCGTCCTCGGCGCCTTGCTCGCCTCCGAGCGTGCGTTCACACTGCTCAAGCTCGTAGGTGCGGGGTATCTCGCCTACCTCGGCCTCCACTCGATCCGGGCGGCTTTCCGGCCCGGCACCCCGGCCGGGAGTGTCGCCGTGGCGCCGGTCCCGGCCTCGAGGGCGGTGCGCCAGGGTCTGGTGAACGACCTCGCCAACCCCAAGATGGCGGCCTTCTTCGCCAGCCTGCTCCCGCAGTTCGTCAGCGGCGACGCCCGTGCGGGAATCCAGATGCTGGCACTCGGGTCGGTGTTCAGCCTCATGACCTTCGCCTGGCTGGCGTGCTACGCCTTCGCGCTCGGACGCTTCCGCGACGTTCTCCGCCGCGGCCGCGTGCGCCGGGTTCTGGACGCTGTCGCGGGCGGCGTCCTCGTCGCGTTCGGGATCCGGCTCGCGACCGCCCCCTAAGACCATCCCACCGAGGAGGATCCCTTTCATGGCCGTCTCATCGACTCCTGCTCCGGCCGACGTCGCTCTCCACGCTCCTGTCCTCGAAGGTGGCCGGGTCCGGCTTGAACCGCTCGGCTTCGCCCATGCCGCCGATCTGGCCGTCGCCTGCGAGGAGGACCGCACGTCGTATGCGTTCACCTGGGTGCCGGCGGCCCACGAGGTCGAGGACTACCTGCGAGCCCAGCTCGACCGCGCCGCCACCGGCCGGCTCGCGCCCTACGCCGTCATCGACCGGCGCACCGACCGCGCGGTCGGCGCCACCGCGTACTGGGACCCGAGGCCGTGGCCCGACGGCACCGGCCTCGCGGCGGTCGAGATCGGGTTCACCTGGCTGGCGGCCTCCGCCCAGGGCAGCGGCATCAACGCCCGGGCCAAGCTGCTGCTCATCGACCACGCGTTCACCGGCTTCGGGGTGGCCCGCGTCGACCTGAAGACCGACGCCCGCAATCAGCGCTCCCGCGCCGCCATCGAGAGCATCGGCGGAACGTTCGAAGGTGTTCTGCGGCGCTGGTCCCAGTCGTGGGCGCCCGGCGAGCACGGGAAACTGCGCGACTCGGCGATCTTCTCCATCCTCGCGGAGGAATGGCCCCGCCACCGCGCCCGGCTGATCGTCCGGGGCATTTGACCTCATGTCGACCTTAAGAGGCAGCATCGCCGGCATGTCAACGAAATCCGCACCCATCGACCGCCCCGCGACGTCCGCCGCGCCACTGCGGATCGCGCACGTGATCCGTGACGGAGGCGGGACCGGACCGGTCGAGCTCACGGTCGCCACGAAGCTTCGCGACCGCGGGCACCGCGTCACCGTGTTCGGCCCTCCCGAGGTCCACGACCACGCCACCGCTGCCGGGTTCGATCTTCGGATCCTGCCGTGGAGCCCGGGGACGGTGCGGGCACCGGAGGACCTCATGCCACGCATGATCGCCGCCGCCGTGCCCTGGGCCCGCTCCCTCGCCCCGGTCCTGCGCACCGGGTTCGACCTTCTGGTCTCGGACTGCACCGCCTTCGGCGCGCTGATGGGCGCCCGGCTCGGCGGTACCACGAGCGCGGCGATGATGCCGACCGTCTACATCGCCGGCCCCCGCCCCGAGACAGCCGCGACGGCGTCCGGCCTCCGCGGCACGTGGGCCGCCGCGCTCACGGGGATCAACAGGGCCAGAACCCACCTGGGGCTGGACCCGGTCGGCTCCGTCACCGAGCAGCTCCTCGACGTCGGGAAGCTGCTCGTGCTCACCAGCCGGGCCTTCGAGCTCCCCGAGGTGGCCCCACCCGCCATCGCCCGCTACGTCGGCGCCCAGCTGCCCAGGACCACCGGTGCGCCGGCGTTCGTGCCGCCGGCCGGCTCCGAGCCCTTCGTCCTGGTCAGCCTCAGCACGAGCGACCAGGGCCAGGCCGGTGTGCTCGATCGGCTTCTGCGGGCTCTCGAGACCCTGCCCGTACGTGCCCTGGTCACCGTGGGCCCTGCCGTCGACCCCGCCCGCTTCGACACCCCCGCCCGGATCCGGGTGCAACAGTTCGTTCCCCACGACCAGGTGCTCCCGCACGCCGACCTCGTCATCACCCACGCCGGCCACGGAACGGTGCTGGCCGCCCTCGGCGCCGGCGTCCCCCTCGTCTGCGTCCCCATGGGCCGTGACCAGCCCGCGGTCGCCGCCCGCGTCACCCACCACGGGCTCGGCACGGCCATCGAGCCCACGGCCACGACCGCGGCCATGGCGACCGCGATCCGGCACGTTCTCGACGACCCCTCGTACTCGACCGCCGCACAGCGTTTCGCGAAGACCGTCGAGCCCGCCGGCCTCGTCGTCGACGAGATCGAAGCCATGGCCCCGTCCACCACGACCCGCTGACCGAACAGAAGGACCGATCCCATGCCGGCAGAGGTGGCCACCCACTACGACAAGCTCCTGGGGCCGCACTACACCTGGATGCTCGGCGGCGGCTTCGACGACCTCGTCGCCGAGCAGCAGACCCTGCTCGCCGCACACGGTGCCGGGGCGGGCGCCGACCGCGGCGCCCGTGCCCTGGACCTGGGCTGCGGTTCAGGGATCCAGACGATCGCACTCGCCCGTCTCGGCTACGGCAGCGTCGTCGGCATCGACATCAGCGAAACCCTCATCGGCGAGCTCGAGCAGCGAGCCGCCGGCCACCCCGCTATCAGCGCGGTCACGGCCGACTTCTCCGCCGGGCTGCCCACCCTTGTGGCGGACCAGTCGTTCACCACGGCCGTCTGCATGGGCGACACCCTCCCCCACCTGCCCGACCGGACCGCGGTCCGGCGCGTCGTCGAGCAGACGTTCACCGCCCTCGCCCCCGGCGGTCTGCTCGTCCTGTCCTTCCGCGATCTCAGCGCGGTCCTGACCGGCCTGGACCGCTTCATCCCCGTACGCGCCGACGACGATCGGATCATGACGTGCTTTCTCGAGGACGAGGGTGAGACCGTCCGGGTTCACGACCTGATCCACACGCGGAACGCCGACGGGTCCTGGCACCTCCGCACGGGCACCTACCGCAAGCTCCGCCTGTCGCCAGGCCACGTCACCGAGATGCTCCGGAGCACCGGGTTCACCACCGTCGAGTGCTCGGCAGGCCCCCGCGGGATGAGCGTGATCACGGCCCGCCGGCCGGCGACCTCCCGCCCCCTCCAAGCCAGGCTTTGAGCAGCCCCAAGAAGATGACGGATTCCCGGGAAGGCGGGAAGCGCCGAGGATCGAGCGCATGAAGACGATCGGACTCATCGGCGGGCTGAGCTGGTACTCGACCTCGGAGTACTACCGCGTGATCAACGAGGAGGTGCAACGACGACTGGGCGGCCACGCTTCCGCGAAGATCGCACTCCAGTCGTTGAACTTCGCGGAGATCCGTCGCTGCCAGCAACAGGAGGACTGGGCGGCCGCGGGCGCACTGCTCGCCGAAGCCGGCAAACGGTGCGAGAGCGCCGGCGCGGACCTCGTGCTGATCTGCGCGAACCTGATGCACAAGTGCGCTCCCGCCGCGGCGGCCGCCGTCGAGGTGCCGCTGCTGCACATCACCGACGCCATCGCGCGACGAGCCCGCCGGGACGGGCACGTCCGCGTCGGCCTGCTGGGCGCGCGATGGGTCATGGAGGAGGACTTCTACCGCGGCCGTCTGGAGGAGGCCGGGCTCGACGTCGTCGTGCCGGACCCCGATGGACGGGCGCTGGTCGACCGGATCATCTTCGAGGAGCTCACCCGGGGCATCATCGACGAAGCGTCGCGCGCCGCCTACGCCGACATCATCACCGGGCTGGTGGCGCGTGGCGCCGAGGCCGTGGTCCTCGGCTGCACCGAGATCGAGCTCCTCATCGACCCTGACGACTCCCCCGTCCCGATCCTCGACTCCATGCGGCTGCACGCCGAAGCGGCCGTGGACATCGCACTGGCGGCCGGCTCCGAGGCAGCTGCTTGACACCCGGCGCGGATGGCACGACGTTCGACTGAATCGCGACAACCGGAGCGCTGCCACGACGTGGCCGCGGGAACGCTATACCTGGCGTTTATGTCCGCTGTGCCGGGTTCTGGTCCGGCTGGCCGGGCGGGTCGGCCTGCCGAGGGGGTGCAGGCCGACCCACAGGTGGACGCTACACGGGGACGCTGCAGCCCCGCCGTGATTTGGTGGTGTTGCGGCCGCACGAACCAACATGCGCATCTCCGCAATTTCATATCATGGTCAACAGTATCCGCACTACCAGGTCTACCCTCGCCGCGGAGAGGAGCACGCTAACTATGCTGAAGATTCACTTCACAGCAGCGGACTTGGAGAAGGTGATCATCGCCGCAGACGCCGATCCGATGTGGGAGCTGCTCATGAGCAGCTACCGGATCCGGCGGCCGGAGGGTGAAGTGCTCTTCGGCCAGTGGCGACGGGGGTCTCGCTCCGCAGTCACCGAGTCCGGTCGTCTGCTCATGTCAGCCGCGCCGGCGTACGGTTACTGCCCGGACTTTCTCACCCCGGCCGGAGCCAGCACCATCAGCGAGGGAGTTGCGACCGTGCTCGAAACCCCAGAGCGAGTACTGGCCGCCGACGTCGCCGAGTTGGCCGCGCAGGGAACTCGGGTTCCGCCTTGGCTGCGCCGAGTGGCTGACGGCGAGCCGCACGACCTCCGCCGGCTCGGCACTGCCCTACATGACTACTACCGCCAATGCGTGGGACCGAGCTGGACGAAGGTCCGACAGGTGGTTGCCAACGATCGCCTACGGCTGCGGTCGAACTTTGACCGCGGCGGACCCCAACTGCTGCTGTCGACGCTGCATCCGGACGCCACGTGGACCCCACCTGTACTGCAGGTACGCTTTCCACTCGACCAGGACCTGCATCTCAACGGCCGCGGCCTACAGGTGGTCCCCACCTTCTTCGGACATGGCATGCCGACCACCTACAAGGACCCGGGCATGCCGCCGGTACTGGTCCACTCGATCATCCATACACGCTTCGACCGCGACGCCGAACCCGGCTCCGCACTGGCGGCACTGCTCGGCCAAACGAGGGCCCGGGTACTCCTGAGAATCGCGATCGCCCGATGCAACACGGGCAAGCTGGCCGAGCTGACCGGCATCTCCCCGGCCACGTGCAGCCAACACACTTCAGTGCTGCGCGCGAGCGGACTGATTACCACCACTCGGGTCGGGAAGCAACAAAACCACGAGATCACCCAGCTCGGGCTGAGCATGATCCGGGCAAGCTGACGCAGTCGTCAAGGTGAACGGGACCCTCGACGATCGCGAATGCGGGCGGTCGGTAGACTAGTGCCCGGTCGCACGGAGAGCGTTCTTGGTCACACTTGAATCGCCCGCCGTGCGGCCCCTGTTCGTTTCAAGGTCACTCTGCGCCAGGGTCCCGCGGATCCGACTTGTCGCCCCTGCTGGCCGAGTGAGCGGCAAGGGCGACTCCCTCTTGGTCAGACTGGTGTGAGACACCCCGCGTGAGTGGGGGTTCCTGACCGAGGGTGGGATCGGAGATCCTTGTGCGCGTGTCCACACCATCTGAGAAGCAGTCCGGGGTTCGTCCGGCGGCGAGCAGCCCGATCCCGCACCGCGTCCGTCGCGGCGGGTGTTCACCGCGGAGTACAAACTCGCCATGGTCGCCGAATACGAGAACGCCCCGAACGGGGAGAAGAGCGCGATCCAGCGCCGGGAAGGCTTGTACCCCTCTCACATCATCGAATGGACACGAGCACGCGACGCAGGACGCCTGGGCGGCGAACCAGCCGAACCTGGGACACCGGCGAAACGGACGAAGAAATCAGCAGAGCAGATCGAGCTGGAAAACTCCGCCGGCAGAACCAGAAACTGACCGCCGACTTGACGAAAACCCGGATGGCGCTCGACATCATGGGAAAAGCACGCGCTCTTGGAAGGACTCTCCGAGAGCACGGACAACGATCAGCCGCCGACGAGGTCCTGACGGCCGCGTTCACCGAACTGCGCGCGGCGGAGGTCTCGGTGACCAGATCGTGCGCGCTGACCGGGATTTCGAGGGCGACGCACTACCGGCACGCCAACCCGAAATGACCAGTGCACGGTCCGTGGCTTGTCGTGTGGGG
Source organism: Amycolatopsis sp. SID8362 (assembly GCF_010550475.1). Classification (NCBI taxonomy): domain Bacteria; kingdom Bacillati; phylum Actinomycetota; class Actinomycetes; order Pseudonocardiales; family Pseudonocardiaceae; genus Amycolatopsis; species Amycolatopsis sp. SID8362. The sequence goes on along the minus strand of NZ_JAAGNB010001007.1, from coordinate 12,709 downwards.
CTCAGGACATAGGTGACGGGTTGTTCTCGGGACTTCCTTGACAGAGTCGATCATGCTTGTGATCATCTCCGGCTGTGGTGGACAGTGCGGCGTCTCCGGACCGGGAATGGTTGGTGGAGCAGCGATATCGGGCGGTGTTGGAGGTGCTGGATGGGTCACCGGTGAGCGAGGTGGCCGTCCGGTATGGCGTGTCCCGGCAGGCGGTCTACACCTGGAAAGCCAAGCACGCGGCCGGCGGTGTGGACGCGCTGCGTGAGGTGTCCCGCCGGTCCCGCACGAGCCCGACGCGTGTTCCGGCTGATGTTGAGGCGTTGATCTGCGAGATGCGGCGGGCGTATCCGCGGTGGGGTGCCCGGCGGATCGCGTCGAGCTTGATCAGACCGGGATGGCCTCGGCGCCGTCGCGGGCGACGGTGCACCGGGTGCTGATCCGCAACGGCCTGGTGCGCCACCAGGAACAGCAGCACAAGCGCACGTACAAGCGGTGGCAACGCGAGGCCCCGATGCATCTATGGCAGCTGGACCTGGTCGGTGGGGTGTTCCTCACCGACAGCCGGGAGTGCAAGATGCTCACCGGCATAGACGACCACTCCCGGTTCATCGTGGTCCGGCGGTGCTCGCGGTCCCGTCCGGGCGGGCGGTGGCGGTCGCGTTCCTGAAGGCGACGCGGATCTACGGGGTCCCGGCCGAGGTGCTCACCGACAACGGCAAGCAGTTCACCGGGCGGTTCACCAAACCCCGACCGGCGGAGGTCCTGTTCGAGCGGGTCTGTCGCGAGAACGGCATCACCCCGAAACTGACCAAGCCCTGCTCTCCCACCACAACCGGCAAAATTGAGAGGTGGCATCGCACGCTGCGCGAGGAGTTGCTGGACGAGTGCGAGCCGTTCGCTGACCTGCCGACCGCGCAGGCGGCGATCACCGCATGGGTGCACACCTACAACCACGACCGGCCCCACCAGACGATCGGCATGGTCACCCCGGCCAGCCTCTTCCGCCCCGGCGCTCGGCCCGAGCCGACCACGGGCACGAACATCGTCCTGGCTGACCCAGCGCCGGCCGAAGCCATCCCTGCCGCGACGGCCACGGCGGAGCCGGCGAATGGTGTGTTCTGCCGAACTCGGCGCGGTCGAGTTCGACGCGGTCATCGCCGCCAGCGGGCTGCTCAGCGTGATCCCCGCGGTCCAGCGCATCCGGATGGGCACCGACCGGGCCGGGCAGCTGGCACACGTCTGGGCCGACGAGCACACCGTCCACGTCCTCGTCGACGAGCAACTGGTCAAGACCGTCCCGTCGAACCTCAACGCCGAGGACCTGCAACACCTGGCCATGCGCGGAGCACGCCCCGCCGGACCACCACCCGCGCCGTCCTCGCCAGCCTTGCTCGACACCATCCCGGCCGGCGCGGTCATCGAGCTGGACCGCACCCTCGATGAGGGCGGATCTGCACTGCTTGCCGGCGAACGCACCAAGATCGGCGCCGAACTCGCACGACAGAAGGTCGCCCTCCGCCTCGACGGACATCTCCTGCACGTCGTGCACAACGGAGTCCTGGCCAAAACCCTCGCCGCACCCGTCGCGCTCGAGCAACGCCAGCGACTCAAGGGCGCTCGCATCGCCACGACCCAGCTGCCCCCTCCCGCCGCGGGTCCAGTCAGCGTCCAAACGCCGCGTTCCCCGTGACGGCGTCGTCATGGTCACCCGGCAACGCCTGCGCGTCGGCCGCACCTAGGCAGGCAAGATCGTCACCATCCACGTCGAAGACACCCACTTCCGCGTCACCTGCGACGGAGTCCAGCTCTCCCTGCACCCACGCACCGAACAACGCCCGGTCACCCGCTGGAAAGCCAAGATCCACACACCCAAACTCTGACCAGCCACGTCCAGGATGTCCTGAGTCTTTCAACCATGTCCTGACGACAAACGATCAACAGAGTCCTGAGTCCTCACACCACAGTGGCTGCCCCGCGCGCCACCGCCGCAGGCGCTCGACACCGCCGAGCGGGACCAGGTGCTGGCGTTGCTGACCAGCCCGGCCTACCGGGACCTGGCGATCCCGCAGGTCTGGGCCAGAGAGCTGGACGAGGGCCGGTACTGGTGTTCGGTCTCCACGATGTACCGGATCGCCCGCGCCGCCGGCCAGGTCCGGGAACGCCGCCGGCTGGCCACCCACCTTGCCAGGGGCCGGCCCGAGCTGGTCGCCCGCGGCCCCAGTGAGGTGTGGTCGTGGGATATCACCGCACTCAAAGGACCCTCGAAAGGGATCTGGTACAAATGCTACGTCATCCTCGACATCTGCTCCCGCTACGTCACCGGCTGGCTGGTCGCCGCCGCGGAGGACGCAGTCGTGGCGAAGGATTTCCTCGACGACGCCATGAACCGCAACGGTAGCCGGCCGCACACGATCCACGCCGACCGTGGTGGCGCGATGGTGTCGAAACCGGTGTCGGAACTGCTCGTCGATCTCCGTGTCATCCGGTCGCATTCCCGCCCTCGCACGTCGAATGACAACCCGTATTCCGAGGCTCAGTTCAAGACCTTGAAGTACATGCCCGACTTTCCTGAGCGGTTCGGATCGCTGGAGGACGCCCGCGCGTTCTGTGACGGTTTCTTCATGGCCTACAACCACGAACACCGGCATTCGGGGATCGGGATGCACACACCCGCGTCGGTGCACTTCGGCACCGCCGAGCAGATCCGCACCCAGCGCCAAGCCACGCTCAACCAGGCCTACGCCCAGCACCCCGAACGCTTCACGCCCCGGCCCCGACCGCCCAGGCTGCCCGAAGCGGCCTGGATCAACCAGCCCGCCGACCAGCCGAGACCAGCGCTCTAAACACAACCTGCCTCACTTGACTTGACAACTACCGACTCGACCCGGGTAGTCAGCTTGCCGGCAGCGCCGCGAGCAGCGCGTTCACTCGATCGATGTCGGCGACAGCAATGTCCTTGCGTGCCTGGATCTTCGCGACGATGTCGGCAGGAGCCTTGCCGACGAACTTCGGGTTGCCCAGCTTGCCCTCGCACTGCGCGAGTTCCTTCTGAGCCACCGCGAGTTCCTTGTTCAGGCGGTTGCGCTCGGCGGCGACGTCGATGGCGCTGGAAGTATCCAACCGCACGGTCACCTCGCCGATCGGCAAAGCCACCTCGAGAGTCGCCGTCGCCGAAAAGTCTTCACCTGGATCCTCGAGCCAGGTGATCGCGCGCACCGCCGCTTCGTGCGGCAGCAGGGCGGCCCATGATGAACCGGACAGTTCGGTCGGCACCCGCTTGCGTGGAGCTAGGCCCTGGTCAGCGCGGAACCGGCGGATCTCGACGATCAGCTTCTGCATCGACTCGATCCGCAGCGCTGCTTCTTCATCGGGCCCTTCACCGGACACCGTCGGCCACGCTGCGACGACCAGCGATTCCCCGCCGGTGAGCGTGGTCCAGAGCGTTTCGGTGACGAACGGCATGATCGGGTGCAGCAGCCGCAGGAGCACGTCAAGCACACGGCCGAGCACGGCCTTCGTGGACTGGACGCGCTGCTCGTCCTCGGCGATCTGCACCTTCGCCAGTTCGAGGTACCAGTCGCAGAACTCGTTCCAGGTGAAGTGGAACAACTCTTCGGCGACCTTGGCGAACTCGTACTCCTCGAACGAGGCGTCCACTGCGGAGACGAGCCTGTCGGCACGGTCCAGGATCCAGCGGTCGGCATCGGTGAGTTCGGCACGCGGCGGGACCGTTTCGACGACGGTGGCACCATTGCCGAGAGCAAAGCGGGTTGCATTCCAAAGCTTGGTAGCGAACCGGCGGGCATTGTCGACGTTTTCCTCGCCGATCGGGACGTCCACACCAGGGTTGGCGCCGCGGACCATGGTGAAGCGCAGCGCATCGGCGCCATAGCGGTCCAGCCACTCCACCGGATCGACACCGTTGCCAGCAGTCTTGGACATCTTCTTGCCGAACTTGTCCCGCACCATTCCGTGCAACGCGATGGTGTGGAACGGCTGCTGCCCGTCCATGGCGTAGCCACCGAACATCATCATCCGGATGACCCAGAAGAAAAGAATGTCGTACCCGGTCACCAGCACGCTGGTCGGATAAAACTTCTCGAGGTCCCGGGTCTTCTCGGGCCAGCCGAAAGTCGAGAAAGGCCACATGCCAGCGGAGAACCACGTGTCCAGCACGTCCTCGTCCTGGCGCCAGCCGGCCGGGGGCTCCTCGTCGGGCCCGAGGCAGACCTGTTCCCCATTCGGGCCGTACCACACCGGGATGCGGTGCCCCCACCACAGCTGCCGGGAAATGCACCAGTCGTGCAGGTTGTCCACCCAGTCGAAGTAGCGCTTGTCCGCCTCGGGCGGGCTGATCGCCACCCGGCCGGACCGCACGGCGTCACCGGCGGCCTTGGCCAGGGACTCGACCTTCACGAACCACTGCAGCGAAAGACGTGGCTCCACCGCTTCCCCGGAGCGCTCGGAATGCCCGACCGAGTGCAGGTAAGGACGCTTCTCCGCGACGATCCGCCCCTGCTCGCGAAGGGCTTCGCGCACCGCGACCCGCGCCTCGAACCGGTCCATGCCGTCGAACTCGGTGCCCGTGTGGGCGATGCGGCCTTGCTCGTCCATGATCGTGGGCATCGGCAAGCTGTGCCGCTGGCCGATCTCGAAGTCGTTCGGGTCGTGCGCGGGGGTCACCTTCACCGCACCGGTACCGAACTCCGGGTCGACGTGGGCGTCGGCGATGATCGGGATCTTGCGGCCGGTCAGCGGGAGTTCGATCTCGGTACCAACCAGGTGCCGGTAGCGCTCGTCGTCCGGGTGCACCGCGACGGCGGTGTCGCCGAGCATGGTCTCGACGCGGGTCGTGGCCACCACGATCGCGGCGTCCCCGTCGCCGTAGCGCATGGACACCAGTTCGCCCTCGACGTCCTTGTGCTTGACCTCGGCGTCGGACAGGCCGGACCGCATCGACGGCGACCAGTTGATCAGCCGCTCGGCGCGGTAGATCAGGCCGTCGTCGTAGAGCCGTTTGAACATGACCTGCACGGCCCTGGACAAGCCGTCGTCGAGGGTGAACCGCTCGCGGCTCCAGTCGACGCTGTCCCCGAGCCGGCGCATCTGGTTGAGGATCTGGCCGCCGTACTCCGTCTTCCACTCCCAGACCCGCTCGAGGAACTTCTCCCGGCCCATCTCGCGCCGGGTGGTGCCTTCCTTGGCGAGCTGCCGCTCCATCAGCACGTGCACGGCGATGCTCGCGTGGTCCATGCCAGGCAGCCAGCAGGTTTCGAAGCCCTGCATGCGCTTGCGCCGGATCAGCGCATCGATCAGCGAGTGCTCGAAGGCGTGCCCGATGTGCAGGCTTCCGGTCACGTTCGGCGGCGGGATGACGATCGAGTACACCGGCTTGTCGCTGTCGACGTCCGCCGTGAAATAACCGGCCTCCACCCAGCGCGCATACAACTCACCCTCTACCTCAGCCGGATTCCAGGTCGGCGGCAGTTCACGGGCGTTGCGCTGCTCAGGCAGGGTCTCGGTCACGGAACGGAGTCTACAAAACGTCACCCGGCGACCTCAGGGCAGATCCCTGTCGCCCCCGCGTCCGGTGGCGTGACCGGTCATGCCTGTTTCCGGATGATCGTCCGGCCGAGCACGAGCGCGTCCAGCGGCGAGGCTGAGAAGGTGCGGATCGCGTCGAGCGGCGTGCAGACGAGCGGCTCGCCCGCCAGGTTGAACGAGGTGTTCAGCACGACCGGCAGGCCGGTCCGCCCGCCCACACGCTCGAGCAGCTCGGCGAAGCGAGGGTTGGTTTCGTGCCTGACGAGCTGCGGCCGGCAGGTACCGTCGACGTGCACGACGGCCGGAATCCGGGCACGCACCGTGTCCAGCACCGGACAAGCGGTTAGCATGAACGGTGCACGGCCAGCCGTCCCCACGACGTCGCCCGCCGCGGAAGCCAACAGCGACGGTGCGAGGGGTCGCCACTGCTCTCGCTGCTTGATCGAGTTGACGCGGATCCGCCTGCCCACGTCGCCGGGGTCGGCCAGGATGGACCGGTTGCCCAGAGCGCGGGGGCCGAGTTCCATCGCGCCCTGGAACCAGCCGATCACGTGCCCCTGCTCCAGCAGCGCGGCGGTGTCCGCGGCGACGTCCTCGGCCTCGACCGCGGGCAGGCCCAGCGAATGGGTGAGCGCGAGCAGGGCATCGTCCGGGTAGTCCGGTCCGAACGACGCCGTCTCGACGGCTGCCCAGGGCCGCTCCCCGTCGGCGGCACTGACCGCGAGCGCGGCGCCCAGCCCGGTGCCGGCGTCCCCGCTCGCGGGGAAGACGTACAGCTCGTCGACCAGCCCGGACCGCTCGATCACCCCGTTGGCCGAGCAGTTGAGGCCGACCCCTCCACCGATGACGAGCCTGCGGGAGCCGCTGCGCTCGACGGCGAGCCGTACCAGGTGCAGCAGGGTGGTCTCGAGGATGGCCTGGCCAGTGGCCGCGGCACGCTGGTGCGCCGGTCCCAGCTCGACATCCGCACGGGCGCGGCTGGTCAACGAGCTGACGGGGTAGCGCACCGGGACCGGCTCGCCGAACTGCTCGGCGCACCAGCGCCGCCAGTACGCCACGACCCCCCGGTAGCGCCGATACGGGTCTTCGGGGTGGCGAGGCGCGGCGATCGCGCGGTAGCCCTCCGCGGACAGCTCGAACGGAAGCGGGACGGCCTGGGGTTCGGCATACGAAGCCAGTCCCATGACCTTGCCCTCCTCGCCCAGCTCGAAGCCGAGGTGGTTGGTCAGCGCGAGGTAGAAGAAGCCGAGGGAGTCGGCGATGTCGAACTCCTGCTCCAGCTCGATCTTGTCCCCGCTCGCCCGGCCCAGGCAGGTGGCGATGCCGTCGCCTTGGCCGTCGACGGTGAGCACCGCGGCGTCGGCGAACCCGGAGCAGTAGAACGCGGCGGACGCGTGAGAGAGCGCGTGCCCGACGATTTCGATGTCGGGAACCCGCGCGCCGGCGAAGAACGGATGCGACAACATCGTCTCGTGCAACCGGGTCGGCCAGTCGGATCGCTCCGCGGGCTCCCAGCTCAGCGCGAGGACGTCCACGTCGTCGAGGCGGATCCCGGCCTTCGCGAGGCAGTAGTGCGCGGCATGGACCGGCGCGGAGCCGTAGGCGTGCTTGCGCCTGGTCAGCCGCTCCTCCTCGACGACGGTCACGATCCGGCCGTCCTCGACGAGCGCCGCGGCGGCGTCGTGGCCGTAACCGCCGCTGATCCCCAGCACCTTCATGAGCGACCCTCCGAAATGGCGATTCTCAGACTTTCCACACTGCGCATGTTCGATCCGGGATGCCGGCGGGGCGGCGCCACGGCCTCGATCCGCAGCCCGGCCGAGGTGAGCTGACCGAACGCCTCTTCGCCCTGAACGGTCGCGAGAGCGGCGCCGAGGCAGTAGTGGATGCCGAACCCGAAGCTCAGTGCCCGGGGGCCGCTCCGGCGCACGTCGAACCGGTGCGGCTCCGGATAGCGCCGCGGGTCCCGGTTCGCCGCGGCGAGGACGGTCACCACCAGTTCGCCGGGGGAAACCTCCGCCGATCCGACGCGTAGGGGCGCGAGGGCATGGCGGCCCGTCGTCTGCACCGGCGGATCCCAGCGCAGCATCTCGGCGACCGCACCGCTCAGGAGCCCCGCGTCGGAGCGCAGGGCGTCGTACTGACCGGGATGGGTGAGCAGCGCGCTCAGGCCGTTGCCGAGCACCCCGAGAACGGTCTGGTAGCTGGCGTTGTAGACCTGGAAAACCAGGCGGACTACCTCGTCGACGGGCAGCTCCCGCGCGTCTCCCACCTCGGCCAGGGTCGAGATCAGGTCACCGCGCGGCCGGGTCCGCGCGGAGGCGACCAGACCACGTACGTAGGCGTCGATCTCTTCGGCGGCCGCGTCGGCGTCCGCGAGCTGCCCCGGGGAAAGGTCGCGTTCGAAAACCGCGTTGAACGCGAGGGTGCGGTCACGGAACCGCAGACGGTCCGCCTCGGGAATTCCGATGAAGTCGGCGATGACCCGGCGCGGGAGCTGTTCGGCGAACTCCGGGATGAAATCGACCTCGCCGACCTCGAGCAGGTGCTCGCGCAGCTCGGTGACGTGCTTGCGGACGGACTCACGGGCGCGGTCGATCGGCAGGCGCAGAAAGTGCGCGCCGAGCAGGCCGCGCAACCGGGCGTGCCGCGGCGGGTTGGCCGTCAGCAGCATTCCGGCGAGCGTGCGCAACGCCGGGTGTTCGCGCCAGCCCGCACCACCCCGGGACCGCCCGGCCTGTTCCACGTCCGTGCCGAAGGCGGTGTGCTTCAGCACGTGAGCCGACAGGTCGTAGGCCGTGGTGAGCCACGTTCCCTCGGCGACGCGCATGATCGGGCCGTGCGAGCGGAGCCGCTCGTAGAGCGGGTACGGGTCGGCCGGCGCACGCCCGGCGCGGAACAGCCGGTCGAACAGTTCCGCCGGTGCCGGGCCCGTCATCCGCACAGCTCCTCAACCAGCTGTGCGCCGACCTCGCGATCCGGCAGGCCGGCCCACTCCGCGGCCAGCTCGCCCGCGGCGGCCGCATACGCCGGCTCGCTCGTCACCGCGTCGATCGCGCTTCGCAGGGAACCTGCCGTCAGGGCCTCGCGCGGCACGGTGCGCCCCACCCCGAGTGCGGCGCACCGGCGGCCGTTGGTCACGTGGTCGGCCCCGGCGGGCACGACGACGAGCGGGACGCCGTGCCGCAATGCGGCCATCGTGGTACCGAACCCGCCGGCGGTGACCACCGCGGCGCAGTGCGGCAAGACGGCGTTGAAGTCCAGCCAGTGCCGGGGTTCGGTCATCGCCCGGCCCAGCCCGGCGGTCGCGGCCCGCACGGCCGTTCGCACGGCGGCGTCGGCAGTGAACACGGTGCCGAAGGTGAACAGCACGGCGCCGTCAGGGCCGGTCCACGGAGGAGTTCCCGGCGGTGACGGGGTGCGCGGGCGCAGGAAGCAGTGCGTCGGTCCGATGTGGACACCGAACTCCCTCGGGTCGGGCAGGTCTTCCGTCGCGGTCACGAAGCTCGGCAGCGCGGGCGCGAGCGTGAGGTAGCGGTACAGCACGTCGGCGTCGAGCGTCGCGGTGCCCGCTACCCGGCCGAGCACCTCGAGCGAGCCGCCGAGCTCGGCGCGCCAGATCCGCGGTGGGAGGAAACGGTTGTCGCGCCCCGCCACGTGGGGCAGGCTCGCGGCTTCGGCCACGGCCAGCCCGGCGAACTCGACCGGATCGCGGACGAGGACGTCCGGGCGCCACCGGCGGACCAGCCGAGTCAGGTCCGGCAGCGTGGCGTGGGCGAGTGTCTCCACGAGCACTCTTCGCGTGTAGGGGAAGTCGCGGTCGCCTTCGTGCCGCGCCTTGGCGAGCGCGGGAACCAGCCGCGCTTCCTCACCAACCCGGAAAGCCGGGCCCACCTCCGCGAAATCGAGCTCGTACTGCGCGCACAGCTCGCCCAGCGGCCGGGCCGAGGCCACCAGCACCTGGTGGCCCCGGCGCACCAGTTCGCGCAGGACGTCGACCATCGGCAAAAGGTGACCGGCGCCCGGTTGGGTCGTGCACAGCACACGCACGTCGCGGCCTCAGCCGGCCGCGGCGATCGCGTCGCCGACGACTCGGGCGAGCAGCGACACCTGCTCGGCCGACCGGTCACCGGCGTAGAGACGGAGAAACGGCGCGCCGTCCTCGGCCATGCTCGCGGCCGCCGAAATCCGCGGCGTGTTGAACCCGAAGCTCACGCCCTTCGTCAGGTGCAGGCCGCGCCGTCGGGCCCGATCGAGCATGTGCTCGATCAGCGCCTCGAGCTGGTCGCGGTGGTTGGCACCGGAGTCGTGCAGCCTGAACGTGACACACCCGCCCGCGTAAGGCAGAGTCCGCGCGATCGCGTCGTCGGGGTGCTCGCCGCTGGCCGGGTGCACGACGTCGGCGACCGCCGCGACCTCCGGCCTGGCGAGCAGCGTGCGGGCGACCGTCGCGGCGTTCCCGCAGATCCTGCGCATCCGCCGCCCGAAGAAAGCACGGTCGTAGCGGGGGAACAACTGCGCGTTGTGCCGGTAGAGGATGCTGCCCGTGTTCCGGCGCAGCCGGTCCAGCGCCGGGCGCAGCTCCACCTTGGCGGCGACCAGCCCCGCCATCCCCGCGTCCATGCCGAGCTGGAGGTATTTGGAGCAGCTCTCATAGTACAGCACCTCCACCGGGGGCGGCGAGTCCAGCAGCAGTCCGGACAGCGCGGCGGGGGCCATCGTGCCGTCCACCACCAGTGTGATCGGCTCGGTGACCACCTCGGAAAGCGCTTGCACCAGCCCGGGCAGGTCGACCAGGCGCTGCTGCGCCGTGTTGGCGACCGGGTCGACGAAGAGGCACCGCGGCCGGTGTCGCAGTATGTCCTCGACCAGCCCGTCCACCGAGTACGACCGCGCGGTGACGGTGTGCGTCGAGGTCAGCGAACAGAGTTGTTCGGCGGCCTCGAAGTAGACGTACGGAGCGAGGAGCACGGTGTCGCCCGGGCGCAGCCGGTGCCGGAGCAGGAACGCTTCGATCAGTGCGTACGAGGCCATCCCCGACGAGGTCGCCGTCGTCGCGTGCCGCTCCGGGTCGAGCCCGAGCACCTCGGTGAGCTGAGACTCGACCCGGGCGACGGCGGCGCTCTCGTACCGCTCGTAGTTGGCGCCCGGCGAGTCCTGGGCCCCTACGTCGAAGAACTGACCGACCGTCGCCTGCGCATGGGACGGCGCACACCAGTCGAAAGCAGCCTGTGCCGACGCGACCACGGTCGCGGCGTGCCGCACGACGATCTCGGCGCGCACCGCCTCCGCCGGGTCCGCCTTCTCTCCCCCGCGCCCCAGCACCCCCGCGAGCCGCTGCGCGACCAGCTCGCAGTCGACGCGGACCTGCTTCACCACGTCGGCGTTGACCAGGACCTCCGCGCGAGCGCAGTAGTCGGTGTACTCCTCGAGCTCGGCGAGCACCTCGTCCACTCTGGACAGCCAGGATCGAACCTGCGCGTCCTGGTCGTCGCGGGCGTCCGGTGCGTCGGCGAGCGGCTCGCCGGTGTCGCTCGGTTCCATGCGCAGCGCACGGCTGACGGGTAGTTCGCCGACGGTCCGCCCGCGCAGGTCGAGCAACCGCACCAGGTCGTCGTCTGCGTACGGGTAGCGCTCGATGCGGGAAAGCGTCGTGTGGTGGACGTTCCCGCCGCACAGCGGGAGCACCACCGGCCCACGCAGCGCACCCGCCTGCGCAAGGCGCAGGCAGGCGATGACCGCCGCCGCGCCGGCCGGTTCGACGAGGAGGCTCTCGTGCACCAGCAGCGCGAGCGTCCCGGCGGCCAGTTCCTCTTCGGTCAGCGGGACGATCGACTCCACCCGGTCACGGATCAGCGGGTAGGTCAGCGAATCGGCGTCGAGATTGACTGCCAGGCCGTCGGCGAGCGTCGGCTGGTGCACCACGCGCACGATGTCCCGCGCGGCGATGCTGGCCGACATCGACCGGTAGCGCTCGGGTTCACACCCGAACATCCGCACCCCGGGGCGCCTGGTCCCGGCGCCGACGGCCAGGCCGGAAAGCAGGCCGCCACCGCCGACCGGCGCGATCATCGCCTCGACGTCTTCGACTTCGTCGAGCACCTCGAGCGCAATCGTGGCGGCGCCGGCGATCATGTGCGGGTCGTTGTAGGGCGAGATGAAGTACCACCCCTGTTCGCCGGCGAGCATCCGCGCGTGGGCGGTCGCCTGCTCCAGGGAGTTGCCGTGCTCGATCAGGCCCGCGCCCGTGGCGAGGATCCGCTCGCGCTTGAGCCTGCTGGCAGTGACCGGGATGCAGATGTTGGCCGGTCGCCGCAGCCGGCGCGCCACCTCGGCGACGGCGAGCCCGTGGTTCCCGGCCGATGCCGCGATGATCGGTCCCCGCAGGCCGGCGAGCACCGTGTTCAGCGCGCCCCGGAACTTGAACGAACCGGTGTGCTGCTGCAGTTCGAGCTTCGCGTAGACGGGAAATCCCACTCGCCGCTCGAGCCAGGGCAACCGGCGGACCGGTGTGCGCACCACCTGCCCGGTCAGTCGCTGCTCCGCGGCGGACACGTCGATGACGCGCAATCGGACGTCTTCGGTGGCTCCCGGCCGGTGTCCGTCGGTCAACGTCATGCTGCTCCTTCCCCGCCGGCACGCCGCCGGCGAGCCGCGCCGAGCGCGGGCACGAACCGGGGCGTCGCGGCGGCGTACCGGGCATACGGTGCTCCGAGCCGTTCGTGGAGCAGCCGTTCCTCCACCCGGACTCGCCTGAGGTTCGTCAGCGCGGTGGCCACCGCGAACGCCGCGGCCACGGCCGGCGAACCCGCGCTCAGCACCGGTCCCGCGTTGAGACCAAACAGCCCGACGTAGGAGGGGTGCCGGACGAAGGCGTACGGCCCTCGCACGCAGACCTGCTGTTCAGGCAGGACTCGGACGTGCCCGGTGAAGCGCTTACCGAGGGCCCGGACGGCCGCGACGCGCAGCCAGCCACCGGCCACCACCAGGGCCGCACCGGCGACGACCGGTGCCGTCCGGCGGTTCCGCGACGTCGTCAGGAGCGGCGCCCACCACGCCAGCAGGTGCGTGACGACGATGCCGTGCCGGGTGCCGCCGTCGTCGCCGCTGTGGACCGCGGCCGCGTTCGCCGCATCGTCCTCTGCCGCGACCTCGGCGACCGTCCACGCGCTCA